>CAWUIU010000028.1:0-16741 GCA_963922285.1 uncultured Oligoflexia bacterium
AAAGTTAATGTAGGAAGCAACTTTAGTTTCACATTGGCCTTTGAAAAAGCAGACGAGATTCAACAAAAAGAAAGATATTTCCCAGACAAATACTTATTTATTTGTGACAAAATTTCTTTAAGATCTCTTTTAAAAAATTATATCACTGAACTTGGTCTAAAAGCAGCAGTTAAAGACCTAAACCAATTTAGAGAGTTGATAAAAAAGGGAAGACTCGACTCAAATATTAAAGTTATCATTCTTGTCACGACTGAAAACAATCTCGACTTTAAAGTTTTCAATACGCTCATACAAATAGGTACCCCAAGAAAAAACATTGCACTTGGAATAAGAATCAATGATCTTAATAAAACAAAAGTTAAGGCAATAAAACAAGGTGTCCTGAACACAATAGATATTCCATTACGAAAAGATATATTTCTAGACCAACTAGCAAATATTAGTAAGCTAGAAACGCAAAATAAATTATTAGACACCAAGCAAAACAACAGAAAAAGAAGAGCTATTTTGATCGATGATGACCAAGATATTTGTGATATTCTAAAGCTAGAATTAGAAAACGCACAGATAACCCTAGAAACTTTCACAGAACCAAGCTTAGCCGCTGAAGCTATTGAAAACCAATTCTACGATATTGTTATCAGTGACTATAATATGCCTAAATTAAATGGTCATGCTATATATAACTTGTTCAAACAGAGTAAATCTAGGAACTCTCCTTTTATTTTAATTTCAGGTGATCTTCAGGGAATACCTTTGGAATTAATAAAGAATGTCATCTTCATGGACAAGCCACTTAAAATGAATTTTTTTAAACAAATATATTTTGACAGCCTAAATGTTAACCCACTAGATAAGATAATAGATGCACCTATAAAGAAAGAAAATCCTATAAAAAATAATTCAGGTAAACAAGTACCTTCAGTCAAAGAGCGAAACAAAAGAAAACAAACAACTGTCATGATCGTAGATGACTCACAAGAGAACAGGGATTTAATGATAGCATATTTAAAAGATCAAAACATAAATATCGTTTTAGCATGTAATGGACAAGAAGCTATTGACAAAGCCTCAAGTAATAAATGTGATATTATCTTTATGGATATGCAAATGCCAATCATGGATGGGATAAGTGCAACAACAGAACTAAGAAAAATAGGTATCAAATCCAGAATATATGCTCTAACAGCAAATGTATTTGAAGAAGAGAAAGAAATGGCACTTAAGTCAGGTTGTGACGAATACATCCCAAAACCTGTAAGCAAAAGAAAGATTATCGAAATTGTAGAGAACTATAAGGAGTAATAATGACAACTATAGTGATTGATGCAGATATTGAAGATCTAGTTATTATTTTTCTATCGAAGAGAAGAGAAGACTATAAGGCACTAGTTACTTTATTAAAACAAGAAAAATATGAAAAGATCAAAGAGGAGTGCCATAGAATCGCAGGAACATCTCTCTCTTATGGCTTTGATGAAATTGCAAGGTTAGCAAGATTAATGGAAACAGCCGCTGTAGAAGAAAAAGGTAATATTATTGGTAATGCACTTATTCAATACGATCGCTATCTAAAAGAAGTTAAATATGAATGTAGAGAAGAATAGTTCTGAAGTTCTAATTTTTGGTTTTCCAGAAAATCTTAGATTAGAATTATTCAAAATATTATCTAAATTCTCCTGGACTTATGTCTGCAGCAACTCATTGCGAGACTATGAAAGAATTGATAACTTATATGACTATAAAATTGCTCTATTTTATTTATCTGATAATTCTTATGAAACATTTTCATTCATTTCTTCGTATATAGCGCGAGAACTAACGACATTAAAATGTCCTAAAATAGCAATTACAACGTCAAAAGAGCTGACGTTTTCAAATATTAACAAGTCAATTTTTGAACATTTATTTCATCAAGAAAACCTAGAGGGCTCAATTTCGCATTTGATCAGATACTACTATTTAAAAATACCAAAGGAAATCCGTTATCCTAATGTTAACTATAATACATTAGCTGTGACTAATTGTCAGATTCAATGGATAAACAGCATATCTTTTGAAGCACAAACGAACTTCACCTTCTTTCAGCTAACTCCCATATCTCTGGAAGGAGAAGGCGCAGATTATTTTAATCTTAAAAACTGTAGATTAATTGCCTATCCAGAAAAGAATCATAAGGATGGTTTATTAAAAATTAGAGTAGACGGTGTTAGTTCCACTGCTATTTCTAAAATAAAGAACCTTGATCAAGAGATTAAAGATACAAGTATAAAAGTTCTTTCTTTGGATGACGATCCAGAATTTTGTCTGTTACTAAAGCGTAGAATGGAAAAGAGTAGTGATTTTAAATTTTCATTTGCTACAAATATTGATATGTTTTTCAAAAAAATAGAAAAAGAAAAATATGACTTATACTTAATTGACTATAACTTAGGTCAGAAATTCAAAGGACTTGAAGTTGTTAAATTTCTTAGAGAGCAATTTGGAAGTTCAGTACTAATTTTTATGCTATCAAAGTCTGACCTAAAGGAAGAGCTACCTAATTCATTCGACTATGGCTTTAACGACTATTTTTTCAAGCCAATCAATATGGAACAAATCCTTGGTAAGCTTAATTACTTTTTACCATTAGAAAGAAAAGAAATTCCTCTGAAACAAGTTCCGACGTTACTTCAACATAATACTATCTCAATTAAAGCTGAAATTTTAAGTTTTAACACCTATACCTGCCTTATCAAAACACCTTTCTCAGCGAATATAAATGAAGAATTTTTACTATTTGATTTTTTGAGTAACGAATTTGAGGTTAAAGTTCGAGTAAAGAAAGAAGTTGACAGAGGTAGCAGTTATGCAATTTTAAATGTGGAATATATTAATCCAAGACACAAGCTGATTGATTACATAAGGCAAAGTAAAATGTTTACGAATGAGGATGAAAATGAAAATTAATATCTACAAGCCTGACTATACATTTAAACTTTATTTCTTGAATAATATAAAAATAAAAAATACCGTAATAAATATTATTTACGACATTCAAAAAATATCGCTTAAACCTGATGATGTCTTAATTTTATCACCTCAAGAGAATTCGAATGTTGATGACGAAATTTTTAACTTGATAAGTAAAAGTACGAAAATCTTAAATTTTGAAAATAAACTTCCTCTAAAACTACACGAGTTATTTGATATTAAGAACTATACACTAACTACTCCACTTAAAAGTATTTTAGACTATTTATTAAAGATTGAAACTACTTCACAGAACGACAAAACTATAACAAGTCAAGATAGATCTATTGACCATGATCTCTCAAGAGGATTTATTCATGACATAAACAATAAGCTATTTCCACCCCTAACTGTTATTAATTCTCTTATGAAGATTCTTGAAGATGATTCCAAAGAAATCAATTTTAAAAAAATTAATAAAATGGCTAGAATGGCAAAAAAAAGTTTAGATGCATCACACGATATTTCTTTAAGTTATCGTAAGTTATTCCTAAGCCCACATGAGGTTAAAGACTTAGAAACAGCAAATCTAGTAGAAATAATTAGTGAATACTATAACTTAATTAAATACAAATCTTCTAAAGCTACAGTTGATATCAAATTAGAGAATAATCATAACGAAGACACGAAACTAAATATTAAAACTAATCCAGTCTTACTACTCCAATTGATTACTGCTTCAACATGTGTTTTTCTAAATAAAAAACGGTCAGCTTCTAGTTTTCCATTAAATAGTATCGTTATTAAGACTTCGGAAGCAAAAACAAAAATCGCATTATTAATACAACTCAACTCAGATCAAAGAAAAAGCGAATTAGTTAACTTTACAAACTCTGATGAGTTCAAAAATATATTCTTACAACATCAAGATTGTATTAAGGCCCTGAGAGGATTATCATTTAGACTTCTCGAATTTGATAGTTCAATAGGACTATATTACGAAGTAAGAAAATGTTTTTCGATTGATGAGAGTTCAAACATGTAGAAAGGTGTGCATCCGACAGTATACACACCTATAAATTGAATGCTATCAATATCTATATCTGCAAAATCAACTTATTTATTCTCAATCATAAAATTTGAATTATTCACTTGTTCTTCTTAGACATTTAAAAGTATATGCTCTCTTTATTAACAGGGCTTTCTCCTTTGACTTTAACAAGTTTAAAAGCCGCTCGAAAACAACTATCTAATAAGTCGCATTTTGTAACTTGAGAACATTGCCATCAAGATCTTCAAAAATGAGCATATGACCCCAGCTCTCTTTCATTTCACCAATTATTTTCCCACCTGCTTTTTCGAGGAGTTTACGATCAGCAGATACATCATCACTATTCAAAGTTAGTGTTCCACCACAATGTGCTCCATGTGCATCTCTTGGAATGGTTGGCACCTTTTCACCATGAGTCCAGTGTAGACCAATCATAACACCACCACAGTTCATACTCGTCCAATTCTCTGATTCAAAAGATACTTCCATCCTAAGCGTATCACGATAAAACTCTATCGCTTTTTCCATATTGCTAACATTATAATAAATATCATGGACACCATTGATCATAAAAACTCCTTTTGACCTATGTTAATTGAAATAAATAAATTTTTCTATCAAACAAAGTCAAACTATTTATGTCTGGATTATAGTATCCATTTGCCCCTGTCCTTGAAGTCTTAAAACGATCACCGTGCAATCTAAATATTGAATATGGTAATCGTTAATCATAACCCATATATAATTACCTGACTTATATTAATCACCTAGACGAAAATTATGTTGAACCAACAAGATCAAAATATAGCGCAACTATACACCGAGAGATCCCATGAGATTAATTATATTTTGTGTTTTACGATCAAGTGTTGATACAGCTGATATATTTACATTATCGAATTAGATGTATTTTCGTAAGTTAGAATTATCTTCATTTGACCTTTTTAAAGCTCCTCAAGATAAACATTTTTTAATTCATTTACCGAATTACTTAAGTTATCAAATTGTGCCCTTAGCAAATAAAGATCACTTTCTGTGATATTAACTTTAATAGGTGTGATTGAAGAGTTTTCACTAGCTAACAGCGAAAAAAAACTAAGAATAGAAACAACGCTTACAGGTTTAGTAGACGACAAAGCGCCAAGATTCTTAGATGATTTTTCTTGATCTATAATCTTCGTTTTATTCATTGGGCTATTCATTCCGAAGACAGCAACGTAAAGAGTTATCGGATCAGAAATAGTAATAATTGACTTTCTTTGACCAGATTTAACTTTTCGTGGATCGAACTCATTACTTAAATCTTCAAGTGAGATCTGCAACTCTTCTATAATCTTAATTCTATCCGCTGTATTTAGCTTTCTAAAGTCTTCAACCGAAGTAAACTGAGCTTTATCATCTAGAGTTAATTCTCTAACATAGTTAAAATAAGAAGTTTCACCATTATTAGCAAAAGACATATTACTGATTAAAAGTACTAAGATTAAAATGATCTGTTTCATTTCCCACTCCCTGTCTAAACTTTAGACATATAATAATACGTAAGTCATCAAAATTTAGGCTTACCTTTATAATTACTTATATACTGAGCAAGGGAAGTGCCAATTTATGAAAGCGAGTTATTTATTAATTTAGAAACTGACTCATGAACTCTTTGATTTGCAATATCAATTCCGATCAAGTTTTTGGCGACATTGTGACCTAGATAGAAAGAATACACTTGAAATGCAAAATTGTAAGGATCAACTTCAGGTTTAAAGTATCCTTCTTCTTTGCATGCTTTTACTAAACTTGAAAGATATTCAATTAGTCGTTTTTGTTGGCGCTGAATATGTTCTTTTACAACTGAGTCTTCTCGATCTTGATATTCATTCATGGCCTTAATAAAAGGACAACTTGCCTTACGATCAAAACCTAGACCATCAACCCAATTGGCCCAATTATTAAAATATTGCTTAAGTGATACTAATGAGTTTTCATGGATTGATGGTTTTATGACCTTTTCTCGAAATTCATTTTCACTATACTTTAAAATTGATATCTGCATATCTTCTTTAGATTTAAAATGCGAAATAACTCCTGTTCTCGACATTTTTGTCATCTTAGATATTTCACCAATTGTTACACTTGATAAACCATAACTACTGGCATAGGCCATAGCGTCTCGAAGTATTTTGTTCTTTGTTCTCTCACCTTTTCCAAGCAAATCAAAGTCCTTAAATGATAAAATCATTCATTTGTTTAATGACATTATTATCACGTAAAACTTTTCGATGTCCAAGACCTTCAGTCGTCATTAATGGCACATTTATGCGATCAGTATATTCTTTCACATGAAGATACGGACAATCCTTATCATTGACATCATGAATAAAAAGAACTTCATTCAAAGAGCCAACTTTAGATTCATGTAGAAAAGGATGGAGTTCACGCCAATTCTTCTCATATTCAACAGAGACATCTTCTAATAGGCCTCTTAAAATTCTTTTTGCTATCCCAACACTTTCCATTTTTTCAAACATCGATTCAAAAAATTTTATAGGTGCAGCTAAAAAAACTATTTTCTTATCTTCAATTAGATCTTTGTTTAAGTTCATTATAGCGGCACATCCCATGGAATGACCAATCAATGCCTCAATCTCAATATCCAGGTCAGTAAGTCTTTTTAAAACTGAGTTAAGACCATCGATAAAGCCAAAGAGATGCGAATAATTTCCATCACTAAGACCATGGCCGATGTGATCGAAAGTCCAAACAGTGAAGCCCTTATCGATATAGTTTTTGATTAAGTAATACAATGAGCCAGCAGTATCGGCCCAACCATGTGTGATAAGAATATTTCTTTCACCTTGCCCAAACTTATAGAGATGAACATCACCCATAGCAGTAGCAACTTTTAATTCTGCGTGAGGACTTAAGTCTTTAAATTTCACCTCTCGCCGTGAGAATGGATTTACTAAAACCTTATAAGATGTTTTTAACGTTAGCTTAGGAGCGATGCTATACGCGATGGATGTTGTCAATTGTAATGCTCGCCTTGCATGTTTATTTGAACCTTCACCGAAGTAGATTTGTTTCATGATACCCCCACAAATAGTACATGTGTTCTATTTTTCAAAATAACACAAGTGTACTTTTAACGCAAAAAAACCATAAGACATTGAATTTACATGCCTCGTTCTTCGAAGAAATCAAGGACTTTCAGAAATGTTATGCAAAGCTATATACTTTGTATTCCACCTTTGATGATAGCTTTCTAATAATCATTTTATCATTCATGGAAGCTCTTTTTCTAAAATAATCGTCTGTTCATCATCTGTTGACGTTTTGAAGACACCAGAGATATCAAAACCGTACTTTATGTTAAAAATTAACATCTCTCTAAATTTATTCTGCGTATGTGTTCGTATCATTTTATAGCCTCTATTTGAAACAAGCTGATGCTGATGATCCATTAACAAACGAGCGATACCTTGACCTCGATACGCTGGATCAACTCCACCAAGCCAACTATAGAAGAGACGTCCAGTGAGTTCATACCCTATCTTGAAGCCAACTGCACGCTCACCGTCAAAACAAATCAGAACGATAAGTTCATGTTTTTTAGCAGATTCTCTTAAGATCTTTTCTTTAGAATAAGGATCATCAAAAATAGCAGACTCAAGTTGAAAGATATAACTTGCGATCTCATCGTTTACTTGAAAAAATTCTTTCACCGTAATTTTTTTATCCATTGCTAAACCTCAATATAGGACAAGTAGAATGATAACTAGAGTATTATTTTCTCTTTTATTATGCACTCAAATTTTAGCTAAAATTGAGTTAACAATTTCAGTTAATGTAAATGATCGCTTCCCCGCGCAAGACAGCCTTTATGTGACTGGAGAAACAAAAGAGTTTTGTGAATGGCGTCCTAACTGTATTCGAATGGAAAAGATTGCAGATACTCACTATCAAGCAACGGTCACTCTACCTTCATCCATGGAAAACATCTCGATCCAGTTTACAAGAGGTAGTTGGGAGACGCAGGCTTCTTACACCAATGGTCACCCTCTTGAGAATACAACGATACAACTTAGACAAAAAAATCACTATGGAGAATTTGTCATACCTAAGTCTCGAAAAATTAACTTTTTAAAAGGACTAGTACATTTTCTAGATTTGCCAAAAGTAGTTAAGACAACCAACTTAAATTGTTCATGGATTTATTCAAACCAGTTACAAACTAAGAAGGAAGTTTGCGTTAAACTACCGAAGAATTATTTTCAAAGTAACAAGAGATATCCTGTGATTTATGCCTTTGATGGCCAAAATCTATTTGATTCAGCAAAAGCTAATTATGGAGTCGAATGGGAAGTTGATGAGAATCTTGAAAAACTTAATAGAGAGGCAATCGTCGTTGGCTTTACTTCAGGAAAAAGAAGAATTGCAGAATATGATTACCATCAACTTGGAAAGTTACTAGCAAAATTTATCATCGACGATATTATGCCACAAGTTAATAGAGACTATCGCACATTAAAAAGTAGAGAGTACACATATCTAATGGGCTCATCAATGGGAGCATATCTCTCCTTTTCTATCCTTTGGAATCATTCGAAGTATTTCTCTAAGGCCGCAGCAATATCTCTTCCAGGTGGAATTATGAGAGGTGGTATCTATCAAGTCATAGCATATAAAGAAAATCCAGATTTTCCGATTAGAGCTTATATCGACTATGGCAAAAAAGGTTTTGAAATAGGCTATCCTTTAAGGGTTGAAGCATTTATTCGTATTATGGAGAGACTTGGATATGAAGACATGATAACGACCAAAGTTTTTCCGTATGCGGGACATCATGAATCAGACTGGGCACGTCGCTTACATATTCCTCTAAGCTTCCTACTAAAATGACTTATGAACGTACGTACTCACCAGGGCTATTACCAAAATAACGCTTAAACTCTCTACTAAATTGGCTAAGACTTTCGTACCCGACGGCCCTGGCGGCCTCATTAACTCTCATCCCTTCATCAGTCATGAACTCTTTAGCTTTTGATAGTCGAATCTTTTTAATATATTGAATAGGTGAAGTAGAGGTAACATCTTTAAATGTATGATGAAATGAAGACACACTCATACTAGCAATAGATGCTAACTTAGGTACGTTAATTTCTGATTGAAAATTTAAGTGAATTTCTTTTAACGCAAGCTCAATTTTTGAAAGGCTCGTATTTTGAGATGCCAATGAAAAAAGAGGCGCGGCATCGTCACGACACAGAAGACGATAGATAAATTCTCTTAGAAGTGAAGGACCAAGAACTCTTGCATCTGTTTCATCTTGCAGGACACTTAGTAGTCTTAATATGATATCATCAAAGTTCTTATCAACTTTTGAGGTATAGATACCTTGTTCTCTACTACTCTTTCGAAAGTTATTGAGGTTAATATCCCTCCCCATAGTATTAATAACATTATTTAAAATAATAGAATCAATATCAATGGCCATTCCAAGCAACGGCTTACCTTCCATAAGAACTGGTTCACACTCCAGAGGAAGTGGCACTGTTAGAATAAGAAAATTATCTCGATCATAACAGAACTGTTTATTCTCTAAATATATATTCTTCTTACCTTGCGGCACAAATATGATTCCTTGATTATAAACTAAGGACTCCCTTCCATTTGACTCTGATGTTCGATAGACATGAACCTGAGGAAGAAATGTTTTATTTATACCTTCTTCTTTCGCCAATTTAGAAAGAAGTGTAATCATTTTTACACACATTAATGCACCTTTTACTGATATAACAACTATAACACAGCACATACTTTTGGATTACATAAAAAATTATAATTTGCAGAATTAGGCAATAAAATTGGACTTATAGGTCCATTAAGTTTATACCATTTAATTAGCTTTAGGAGCTAATTTTGGATGTGATCGAGTTGCCGTTGACTCATCCTGAACTGAAGAATGTTTCATGATTCCTTTTTCATCTGCCTCAACCAACTGAAAAACATCATTTCCTAAATAATTTGAGACTCCCTTCTCTGGACAAATAGCATGTTGACTATCACTTGCCACCCATGGGCATCCAAACATAAAGAATCTTACGAGATCTGCGGATCTTCTAACTGCCATTTCAGATCCTGGTATTCCTAAGTAATTATCAGGGTCTTCTTCGTTCACATCATGTTCAGCATGGCTGTGTTCACCGCCACCTTGCATAGAATAGTCTTGAAAATATCTAATCGCTCCAGAGTTTTCTAAATCCCCTTGATCACCTTCCCAATTCTCTCTAACTGCATGCCCTTTAGCATATGAGTCTTGAACCATATGAAGGAGAGAGCCAAGTGCTCTGTGACGAAGAGAGTCCGAGTTATTTGTATGATAGAGGAGATCAGTTTCAGTAAACCTTTCTCGAAAACCTTTTGCAGCTTTATTACTTTTTAATAATTCTGTTTTTTCTCTTTCAATTCTCTCTAACTGCATTTCTAATGTTAACTCATTAGTTGCAGTTCTCCAGCAATACTTTGCATGGGCCATGATTTTCTCTTTTACTTCATCACGAGTTTGAGAGTTTGAACCCATAGCATGTAAATATTGCAGATTTCCAAAATGGGATGCATACATAATATTATTCTTAATAGCTCCAAGCTGTCTGTGATCAGCAAGTTGAGCCATATATACCTGACGCTCTTCTCTTAAGCGACTAATATTGTCTCTTAATCCTTCACTATCATTCTCAGACATTTCTCTTCGATCTTCAACAGAAAGAGTATTATCATTATATCTTGCAAGTCTTTGGGTTAGTTTACTCAGTTGGAAATCAATATTATCACGAACTCTTTGCAGCTCACCTCTCTTTCTCATGTCACCTTTTTCATAGCGAAGTATTGTAAAATTATAGTCCCTAATTTTTTGCTCTAATATAAGGCTACGCATTTCATCCTGATCGTAGAGTAGATTAATTGAAACTTTTGTCTTCGCCCTCTCAATTTTCTCATCTAATTCTTTTTTCTCTTGTGTTACTGCAGGTAAGTTCTCAATTGCTTCATTGTATTGATAGCGAAAGAGTTCAAGTAACGCGAACTCTTTAAGCCACTTATATCCATTTAATTCCCATTCACCAAATCCTTTAGGATTAGTTTTACTATACGGAAATAGATATCCATTTGGGTCATCATTCCACAATAAGCCTCTTAGAATTTCATCATGAGCGTAGACCTTTTTATTATCATCACTCACCCAATTTATCTTAGGACTCAACGCAGCTCTTTCTAGCGCAATTAGAGTTAAGCTCTCATGTACGGGACTTCCAAGCTTTGGTAAATGTTGTTTTAAATCAACACCAAATGCACTTGAAATTGTTTCAAAAGGTGTCCACAGACTATCAAACATACCGCCAGAGTGTTCAGATGCCTGATGTGTACTTAGATTTGCCCTCTTACTTGTATCGATTTGAATTCCAAAGCCAAAAGTAAGACTTGGTAGTACAATCATCAACTTTAAAAGATCTCTCTTTTTCATATCTCACCCTAATCGTTAAGTTTCTATATTATTAAGCAAGTGTGATGCCAAAAAAGACTTATAAACTTCTGAAATCAGAAACTTTGAAACTAAACAAAATAAACTCGATGTCTAAAAAATAGACAAAGTGTTGAAATGAAGACAAAGTTATATATATACATATAGTTATCAATATCATATTATTTCGTTATGAATACTAATGAAATGATCGCCATACTAACCATTAATCAAGAAGGAAATATTAGCAAAGCTGCTGATTTCTTAGGGATTTCACAACCTGCACTTTCAAAAATCTTAAGAACACTTGAGAGTCGTCTTGATATAAAATTCTTTAAGCGATTACCTCGTGGAGTTCAACTAACAAAAGAAGGTGAAATTTATATCGAAAAGTTTCAAAACATCTTAACTGAACTTGAAGAAGCCAAAACAGAAGTAAAGAAGCTACATTCTGATTTTACGGATTCATTAACACTATCCGTGCATCCAATACTAGGTAAATATATAATTCCAAGACTTGAAAAAGAACTAAGCTCATTCAAGGAAATTGATCTCAATTATAATTATAATAATTCTCGAGATAATGTACAAAAAGTTCTCGAAGGAAGAATTGATATAGCAATTGCAGCTGATGCTAGTGATTATCATGAACTCGATAAAATAAAACTATGGAAAGAATATATTGGCCTTTACTCTAAGGACGGTAAGCTCAAAGATACATTACTCTATAATTCAAATATGCTCTTTGCCAGTAGGGCCATTAAACTCATTACTCCTGATCATAAAAGAATGGTTAACGATTATAATATACTCTACTCGATTCTTAAGCGTAGTAATTTCATGGGTTTATTACCAAATCCGATTGCTGACAATGAGAAAAAAATTAAATTAATACAAAAAATCGGCTCAGATATCGAAATCTCACTAGTCTATCGAGCTGATAAAATTAAAACGAAGGGATTTAAAAAGCTCATTGAGTTAATCAAAAAAAGTGCTCGGTAATTAATTCTTCGTAAATCGATATGTAAGTCTTTCACTCTCAATCTAAATATATATAATTATTGATTTTATACTGTTAAAAACCGTCATTATGCTAGTTAATGTACGTTTTTTAGAAAATTTAAGGCTTGAAGCTAATTTCGATGATTTTAGCATCATTACAGATCAACCAATTAGATACAAGGGTGATGGTACTGCCCCCTCACCATTTGACTACTTCCTCGCCTCCTCAGCTCTATGTGCTGCATACTTTGTCAAAATATATTGTAATGCTAGAGGAATCCCTACTGAAGATATAAAGCTTAGCCAACAAAATACAATTGATCCTGAAAATCGATACAATCAAGACTTTCACATTCAAATTGAACTTCCTGAGAGTATATCTGATAAAGATCGACAAGGAATTCTTCGTTCGATGGATCGCTGTACTGTAAAACGAGTCATTCAAAATGAAATTGGTTTTAAAATTGAAGCAAAAGATGTTCTTGGGTCTGACAACTCGGTTATTTATGAACCAACAACTACACCTGGAACAAGCACAGTCCTTCCTGGAAAAGATAGCTCCCTCGAAGTGACGATAAAGAAAATGACCAAGACATTAAGTGATCTTGGAATCAATATCGAAATTGCTTCATGGAGAAATCAAGTTCCACATGTATGGTCAGTTCATATTAGAGATGCAGACTCTCCTATTTGTTTTACTAATGGAAAAGGTTCCACAAAAGACGCTGCTCTATGTTCTGCTCTTGGTGAATATCTTGAAAGAATTAGTAATAACTATTTCTATAACGATTATTTTCTGGGTGAAGAAATCGCTAATTCAGAATTTGTTCACTATCCTGATGAAAAATGGTTTAAGATTCCAAGTGATAATTCAATTCCAGCTGATCTTATGGATCAAACACTTCTTAATGCTTACGATAACGATGGTGAGCTAAAGGCCTATCACCTCATCGATACAAATTCAGGAAATGTAGAACGTGGAATCTGTGCTCTCCCATTTGTGAGACAAAGTGATAAGGAGACTGTTTATATTCCGGCAAACATCATTGGGAATCTCTTTGTTAGTAACGGAATGAGTGCTGGTAACACAAAGTATGAAGCAAGAGTTCAATGCTTATCAGAGATATTTGAAAGAGCTGTAAAGAATCAAATTATTACGCAAGAAATTACGCTACCTGATGTGCCACAAGAAGTTCTAGAGAGATATCCAAATATTTGTAAAGGAATTGAAAAGCTTGAAGAAGCAGGTTTTCCTATCGTCGTAAAAGACGCATCACTTGGAGGTAAGTATCCTGTGATGTGTGTAACTCTTATGAATCCTAAAAATGGCGGTGTCTTTGCATCATTCGGTGCACATCCACAATTTGAGGTTGCCCTTGAGAGGTCACTAACAGAACTTCTTCAGGGAAGAAGTTTTGAAGGTATGAATGATATTCTTCCTCCTACTTTTAACGAATATGCAATTAAGGAACATAATAATATCGTTGATCACTTTATTGATTCTACAGGTGTTGTTTCGTGGAAGTTCTTTAGTTCAGTATCTGAATATGACTTTAATGATTGGAATTTTTCTGGTTCGACACAAGAAGAATTCAACTACCTCATGGATATTTTAAATGAAATGAATAAGGAAGTATACATTGCTGATTATGAAGACTTAGGTGCGAGTGCTTGTCGAATTCTCGTTCCTGAATACTCAGAAATTTATCTTCCAGAAGATCTAATTTGGGATAATAACAATCAAGCTCTCCAATTTAGAAAAGAGATTTTAAATATTCATGATCTGGACAATGATCAACTATCTTCATTAATCGAAAAACTAGAAGAGAGTGAAATTGACAATTACATGCCAATATCAGAGCTTATTGGCATTGCATTTGACGAAAACTCAATTTGGGGTCAAATGACAATAGGAGAGCTGAAAGGACTTGGCTATCTTGCTCTTAAAAATTATGATCTAGCTAGAGAATTTGCCGAGATGCTTTCAACATTTAGTGATAGTACCCCAGAGAGAAAGAAATTTTATCAATTGTTAAATATCTGTCTCGACATTGAAATTAGAGAAGATTTGACTTTTACACACTATCAAGGGAACCTGCAAAGAATGTATGGAAGTGAGCTACTCAAAAATGTAGCAGACTCTATTTCAGGAAAGATAAAGTTCTTTGGTTTAACTAAGACTGATATGAATTTCACTGGACTTGATAAGCAAATACGTCTCATTGAAAGTTACAAAAAACTCATGACAAAAAGGTCCACTAAAGAAATTTAATCACAAATGTCGTATTAGAGCTACTAGAGGAATAACTTAGTTCAGCTCCTGACTTTTTAAGAAGATGCCTGGAGATAGCAAGTCCAAGTCCACTGCCACCAACTTTTTTCTTTGTCGAAAAGTTATATTCAAAAATGTTATTTACTATATTTTCAGGGATCCCACAGCCAGAATCTGTGACAAGAACTTTTTGATCCTTATCATCAAAAGATATTCTTACCCATGAATCGGGGATTGCTCCAACCTCATCTACTGCATTATTTATTAAATTTACAAGAGAAAGAGTTAGAGCTATTTCATTACTCTTGACTTCAACAGTATCAGGAATATCAATTTCAAGCCGCGTACGACTCGATTCAACTTTCTTTTTTACTAAATCTTTTACTGCTAACATTAATGATCCAAGATTCAACTTTTCTTTTTCGATATCGCCATTCATTCTAAAGAGACTTGAATAGACAGCAGTAACATCACTGATTTGATTAATATGCTTTAAAAGTAAATCATACTTTGAATTACCAGGATCATCCTTCTTTAATAATTGAACCGTGGCCTTAACAATTGTAAGATGATTTCTGATATCATGAGAAACATTTGCAGCTGTATAACTATATTGGGCAATCTGAGATAACTCATCAATTGTTGATTCGAGATTAGTAATTTTTTTTCTTGCAACTTCTTGATAATGCCAATTAAGGCGAACAGCTTCAAAAGCATTTCCAACATAATAAAGTGGTATCAAGGAACCTGCTAACTCAAGGCCTAGTGCAGAGTCATTAAGAACAGCGGTAACAGAGACAATAATTCCTAAGTGTAATGCTAACTCCCTCTTCTTTGAAGCTCCTAACTCTTTCCAAATGACAATACTTGAAAAGATAACAATAATTACACCAAGACCTCCAAAAACGAGGGTTGAGTTATTTGGCGATACTGTGAAGCTCATCATTTTTGCAAAATTAGTAAACTGATCTTCATTCTGCGAGAAAAGAAAATTCTTATTTAAAGTATAAATTGAAAGAAAATTTATAATATTGATTGATGCAAGGAAAATACAGTATAACTTCGATATCGTTAGTAATTTTATATCTCTTTCAAGATAAGCTTCAATAGCTTTTAAATAACAAAAGTAAGATGAGTAAGCGAGCAACCAAAAAATTGAAAGTAAAGAATTAGAGAGAGTTTGATCAAAATAATGTGTATTAAAAGCAAAGACAAAACAATAAAGAGCCGTCGTTAGACACATAAAATTGTGCCATAAAGATGATCTCAATCGGTGCTTTCGATAATGAAGTACACTCATAAAAAATTGGAAGACAAAGAAAGACATGATAAAACATGTAAAATATCGTGTGAAAATAATATACGTATCTAAATTCATGAACGTCCCAATCTCAAGATAACATAATAACATAAAAGCTTTTTTGAGAATAAATCAAAGAGTTAAGGTAAGATAAATTAAGCTGGCTAAGTAAATTTTATTATTATTAATTGGCCACTTATAAATTAAATACCAAATATTTAATCCTGTAAAAAAATAGGTATCGTGTGCATTTTCCTTTCTATCTCTATCTGTTCAATAATCTTAGGATAATCAAGGCTTGAATAATTATTTTGCAATAGAATGATTACCTCATTTAGAATATTTTTCATATCTAAGTAGCTCTTATAATGATCCTGCTCATACATCTTTTCAAAACGTTTATCAATATCTGCTGGACTGAGACTTAGTAAGGAAAGGTGATGAAACATTCTTTTATAAGTTGGAAAATATTCTCCATTTAATGCAAGAAGAACATTAAATACTCTTTTTTGTAATCCACTGATTAGTCCAAAAAAGAGACACTTATCATTACGATAAGCATGTACGAGTAAATTATAATTACCAAAATACGATATGTGTGAATCAATAACCTTTTCTCTTAACGTTAATGGGTAAGTTTGAATCTTTCGTTTT
>CAWUIU010000029.1:0-16591 GCA_963922285.1 uncultured Oligoflexia bacterium
GTCGCTCGTAGATATTGCTAGGGCTGCTGGCATAAAAACGGCAATTAATAGACCGTTAAATGCATTTACTGAAAATGGTCTATTAAGGCTTGCTTCTTATGAACCTTTTTTAACTTATATGGATAAGAGTGAAGGCGAGGATTTGTTTAATTCTTGTATTGAAAAAATCAGAGAAAAACTTGTCAGCCAGGGCGAGGATGAAGATCCGTTATCTTTGCCAATGATCAGGCAATTCTCTGAACTCTATCACGATTTACCAACTGAAGATGCTGTTCAGCAGGTTTTCATGGGGCATTTCTTCCCTCTGGTTGCAAGAATTTGGGGAGGGGATCTTAGTCCAGAGGAGAGTGAGCGCTTTTATGAATTGTATGACTACTCGAATAATCGAGCTCGGCAATTACTCTCACGAAGAGCACAAGACTTTGGAGACCAGGCGCTAAAGGCAGGGCTTTTATCTGAGTCAGATGAGCCTCTACAAATTAAGGCAATTTTAACATATTTAGAATATGGCTTTGATCGAGTTCTCGTTGGTATGAAGAGAAAGATTTATGTCGAGCAATTAAAGCAATTTATGTAAATGAAGTCTATAAGATTCCAAGTGTTTACATGGTTTAGTTGTTATTCGTTGAATTTTAAATATTTGCGTTATATATACTTAGAATATTCTTCAGAATTGGAAAATAGAGGGTCTAGAAATAGAGTTTTCTTGGTCTTGACCCCTAATATGGTGTAGAATATAAGGAAAAATAAGCAAATTTAATTGATATTTGCATAACTCAAACAAGGACAAACTCATAGAGCCCCCGCTTAAATACTCAAGAAGTTCCTATCAATCGCAGAAATTTATTTATGCTCAATGCTTCAATCATGAGGTTAACTCATGGAAGTAAGTATTTTCGAATATGTTTCACTGATTACATGTTTTCTTTTATCGGGTTTTTTCTCTGGTTCTGAGGCCGTCCTTCTCTCAATAAATCCTGATCGTGCTAAGCAATTAATTGAAGAAGGAGGTGCTAAAGGTAAGGCAATGCAATTTATGATTGATATGCCTGGTGAGATCTTAGCTACTATTCTTGTTGGAAATAATATTGTAAATATTTTTGCTTCTTCACTAACAACTGTCGTGGCAACTCGCTACTTTAAAGAAGATGCCATTGGCTATGCTGTTGGTATTACAACTTTAATAATTTTGATTTTTGGTGAAATTATTCCGAAAACTTTTGCACGAACGCATGCTGAAAAACTATCGACTGTAACAATTAGTATTTTAAAATTTGTATACTATCTATTCTATCCTCTTATTAAATTCATGGTTTGGTTAATTAACACTGTTCTAGGTGAAAATGCTCAGCTTGCAGGTCGTATCGTAACAAAGAATGATATTGAATATATGATTCAAAAAGCAGAGAAAGAAAACACAATGGATTCTAAACAGATTGATATGATTAACTCAATCTTAGAGTTTCCCATGATTAAAGTTAAAGATCTCATGATTCCTCGAAAGGAAGTTAAGTATATTGATTCATCATGGCCATTTTCAAAAATTATGGAAGTTGTAGGGGCTGATACTCACAGTCGTTATCCAGTTTGTGATGGAGAACTTGAAAAGGTGTCTGGATTCTTACATGTTAAATCGTTAGCATTTGTTAAGGATGAGGATAAGAAAAATTTTCAAATAAAGAATTATTTAAAAAATCCATTCTTTGTTTATGAGCACATGAAGGTTCAATCAGTTTTTGATCATATGAACCGTAAAAAAGTTCACTTAGCATTAGTTAAAGACGAAAATGGAACTGTAGTTGGCATAATTACTATTGAAGATATTATTGAAGAAATTCTTGGAGAAATTCAAGATGAGCATGACAAAGAAGATGAAGATGTTCGCAAAGAATACGAAGAGCATGATCTTGTGGACGGTATTGTTGTTGAGGGGACGACTTCTTTGCGTGATCTCTACAATGACTATGATATTAAAATTCCACTGAATGATAACTATTCAACATTAGCTGGCTTCATTTTAGATATGCTTGGAAATAATTTTCCTGAGTCAGGTCAAATCATTGTTTGGGAAGGTCTGAGTTTTTCTCTTGAGAATGTAGAGGATTACGAAATTATGGAAGTTAAAATCAAGGATGTTGACGGTGAAAAGCATTTGTTTTCTAAGAAGGATGCTGTCAGCGCTCAAGATATCATCGATACCAAAAATGAAGTCGAGGCTTAAGGATTTAGGTAGCTAAAAACTTTCGTCGAAAATACTTTAGGAACCCAAATTTCCAGATGGAATTCTCCCATATCACTTTTAATGGGAATTCTCATAACACCACATTCTTTAAAGTAACGATGTTTATTATTTTGAATTTTTATTTCTTCTGTTGGAAATTCACTGTAAGGATGAGTTAAATAATCATGAACTTTTAAACTTGATTTAAACTCATCTGGTATTAAATCTACAATTCTGTTAAGTACATGGGCGAGTTCTCTTTCTCCAGTTTCTTCTAGTATACGACTAAATACATATTCGTCTCCAGCAATGACGAATGAAAAGAAAGCATCTTCCATTTCAAAGATTTGAAAATAATTAACTTTATTAATGAAATTCTTTGGAGCATCCTCAAGTGAAAGTTCTCCTCTATTAAGTATAATCCCACTCTTTTCAAAGATTACAGTCATTGTGTTATCCAGATAAGATTTTAAAATACTTGTTAATCGAAGCTCTCTTTCGATACCATCAAGTTTTTCTAAAAAGTCATTGAGATCATCACAGACTTTCAAGTTTCTAAATTTATGTTCATCAAGCTTAAGTGCAACACTATGATCTAAGCCGAAGAGCTGAACATCATAACTCTTTGTTTTTAACATTGTTGCAAGAAAGTTAAGGTTTTCAAGTGTATCATCTGTCGGAGTAGGATGAAGATCAAAATTTATCATTAAATGACGAGGAGACTTTAGATATTTAAGAATCGTCTCTTTTAGAAGAGCTTCAGTATCACTTTCAATGATGATTGAGTCCATTTTACTAAACTTTATAATTTTAAAAACTTCACTCATCTTCACTCACTTGATTTAAAATTCTTGCTTTAATTATCTTATTAAGAGTCATATAGGCTCTTTTCTTTTTCTTTTGCTTGGCTACATCAAGAGCCGTTTTTCCTCTGATGTTTTTTTCAAGAGGATCCGCACCTAACATTATAAGTACACTAATGGACTTAGTAGCATCATGTTCTGCTGCGTGCATGAGAAGTGTATTGCCTTTAATCTTCATCTCTGAGCTAGCACCGTTATCAAAGAGAATTCTTAGAACTTCGTCTCGGTCATATTGAATGGAGAGAGAAACGGCCGTTTGACCATCTCTTCTTTTTTCATCAACGTTTCTTACTTTGTGAACGAGGTATTCGACAACATTTAGATGGCCTTTCATGCATGCTGCCATTAGAGGTGAAATTCCTTGAGGATCTTTTATTTCATAATTCCCACCCTTGTGAATGAGTTTTTTCAGTAATTCGACTTGTCCATTAAAGGCAGCTAGCCAGCAGAGAGATTGTCCTTTTTTGTTTTTCTGGTCAGCATCTTCAATTGTTTTTAGTAACTTTTTTTCTTGTTCTGATAAACTGGGGTCATTATCAATTTCTTCATGTTCATCATTTGTAGCTTGTTCTTCAACAAATGCTTTCTTTTGTGTTTCAAGTTCATCATTGTCTTGAGAGTTTTTTTCCAGATTCTTTTGGGTGGGTATTTCTAGATGTTTAAATTGAATATTACCTAGTTCTGGATTTGTCTTATCAGATCCTTTTGCAACTCCTAAAACTTCATCAGTAACCTTATCAGTTGGAATCGTTCCTTGGAAGACTTCTTCTGTTGTTTTTGCCAGTGATCGATCAGCCCTTTTAAGGCTGCCCTGATCTAGAGTTTTTACTTCTGTGGAATTGATATCATACTGATCCACTTCTTCGTAACTTATTTTACCTTCTAAGTTTGTAGCGTCGACTTTTTCAACTTTACTTCCTTCGATATACTGGACCTCATATTCACCCTGGACAGACTTATTTACATTTTTTATCTCTTCAAGTTCTTCACCTGCGATATGCTTATCAGTTTTTGTAATATCTCCAAGTTCATCGTTAGAGATATTTTTATCCACCTTTCTGATTTCACCATATTGTTCATTGTAGACTTCTTTATAACCATCTTTGAGGTAAGTTATATTTTTCTTGTGTGTGATATTCTCTTTTTTTTGATCAGATGACGGTTCATTTTTAGATCTTCTTTCATATGCATTTTCTTGAATTTTTTCAGGATGTAAAACTCGTTTTATCTCTTGCTTTTGATATGCAAGCTGTTCTTCTAATGACTCCTTTTTATCAGACTTTGTTGACCAAGATGCAGTTTCTATAAAATCACTTTTACCAGCAACTCTTTTTACTTCTTCCCTCTCGATTTCATTATTAGATCCTTTAACGACCTGTGCTTTTAGTTCCTCATCTTTATCTGATATTGACGAAGGAATTTTATCTCGACTTTCTTTTTCATTCGCTTCATGAGGAATGTTCTCAATATCATCGAGCTTTTTTATTTTCTGAATTTCATTATCTTGCTCAGACTCTTTTCCACTAATATTAATACTTTCATTCTTATGAGGGATAATGTCAGGTTCAGTTGAGGCGACTCCTTGAACAGGTTCTTTTTCCTTTTCTCTGGGAGATGACGAAATTGAAATTTGGTCTGACTTATGTGGCTCAAGTTTACTATTTTGTCTTTCGGAGCGGAGAGATTCTACTGTCTCTGAAGCTGTTCCCTCTTGATCTTCTGTGAACTCTGTAATGATATCCTCTTGCTCATGTGTTTGTTTTGTTTCTTCCTCGTGAGCATATATGTCTTCACCAAACTCTTCTTTCTTATTTTTGCCGATGTTTTCATGGATGTCATAGTCAAATATATCGTCATCATTTTTGTTCTTGAGACTTTCAATATGATCAGTAATTGAGTAAGGAATTAGATCTTCCTCATTTTGCTTCTTACTGAGTAATTCTTTTAAGGGATTAGGGATTTCCTCGATTGCTACAGTTATAATATCATCTTCATCGTTTTCATTTAAGTGTTCAATTGTTTCATTGGCAACTTCGACTTTTTTGTCTTCTAAACTTTGCTGTTCAATTGCTTGTTGTAATTCTTCTTTAGAGGTATCAGAAAAAATTTCTTTCAGTTCTTCAGGATTAAAGTATTTAATTGCCCATAAGAGTGATGAATATCCATTGTTATCTTCTAAGGATGTGTCAGTTCCTTTTCCCATCAGCATTTTAACAAGTGCTTTGTGACGATACTTAATCGCATACATAAGGGGAACTCTTCCTTTGTGGTCTTGTAAATTTAAATCTAGTCCTAGTGAGACATGTAGTTTTGCACCTTCGAAGAAATCATTGCTAGCAGCAATATGAAGGGGAGTTTTCTTAGATACATTTTCGGCCATTAAGCTAGCACCTAATAAAATAAGGTGTTGAATGATTTGATATTTCTTACAATGAAATGCAACGTGGAGAAGTGAATCTCCATTACTTAAGTATTCATTAATGTTTAGTCCGTTTTTAACTTCTTCAATTAGAGCTTGCGCAGAATCCTCTCTAATTGCATCGATTAAAACTTCCTGTAATTGTATATCTATAGCCATTTATATTAATAATTTCGGTGCTTTAACTAGTGATGATTATCAGGACATAGAGATAATTGATTAGCGGCAAACATTACCGATAGTTATACTTTAAGGAGAAATACAAGAGGATAGATTGTAACAAATTATCTACTAAAGCCACTAAAATGAAAGTTTAGGAGTAAATATGTCAAATAATGATGAAGTCAAAAAGTATCAAATTGCTATTATTGGTGGAGGTGCTGCTGGAGTCATGGGAGCCCTTCGAGGTGTCTTGAATAACGATGATGTCATTTTGTTTACTGGAGCTCCAAAGGATAAGAAGAGATCTAGAGATATGTGGGTTACAAAAGTTGAGAACATGCCAGGCTATCATGATTTTAAAAAAGGTATTGTTGATCCAAATAAAGTGACTGTTGATTGGCTTCTCGAATCTGATTTCAAGGACAAATTTACTTTGAAAAAAAATACTGGAGTAGAAAAGGTTGAAAAACAGCTCGATGAGACTTTTGTTATAACAGATAATAAGGGCGAGATATATATTTCTGAGTATGTCGTGCTAGCAACTGGAATTATGGATGTTCAACCTCACTTTGATGGAACAATTAATAAGATCTTTCCATATGCAAATGCTCAAACTGCAGATTATTGTTTAAGGTGTGATGGTCACCATGTTCTCGGAAAACATACTTCGATCATTGGCTCCGGTGATGGAGCAGGTTGGGTCGCGATCATGCTCAAGGAAAGATATGATACGCCTTCTATGAGTATTTTAACTAATGGCGAAGTGTCAGATTACTCAGAAGAGGTAGCGAAGCTTCTCGATCTTTACAAAATTGAAACTTACGATAGTAAAATTATTGATGTCCTCGGAGATAAAAAATCAGGACAGCTTCAAGGTTATAAATTTGCTAGTGGTAGACAAATTGAATCACAATTCACCTTTGTTTCTCTTGGAACTATAGTCTACAACGAGTTAGCAAAGTCTCTTGGAGCAGAGGTTGATAGAAGAGGCTATGTTGTTACTGACCCTAAAGGAATGACAAATGTTCATAACTTCTACGTTGCTGGAGACATTAGAGCTGGTTTTAAAAAGCAGATCTATACAGCTTGGGATATGGCAGTTGATAGTCTAGATGATATCAATAGAAAAATTCGTACTAAAAAGAGACTAAAACTCTTGAATGAAAGAAGTAATTAAGTTTTCAAAGTATTACTTATGGACCAGTTCTTAATGCCTATTTTATGATTCCAATTTTGACGTCTTTGTCGCCAATTCTGGCGCGACAACTGAGGCGAATAGTAGCATTTGAGACGAATTTCTGACCTTTCTCTTTCGTTAACATTTCAGTAACTGCTTCGATCGTATTGTTCTCGACATATGACATCTTTTGAAGAGTGTCACCACCTTCTAAGATTATAATTTTACAGGAGCCACAGGAACCGGCGAGGCATCCGTGGGGTAGTTGAAGTCCTTGATCATCGATGGCTTCAAAAATTACAGAGCCTTCAGAAATTTCAAACTTTTTGAGGGTTCCGTCTATTTCTTCTCTGTCTATGTTTACCTCTACTACTGACACGGTGGGCATATTACTTTTATCCTTGACGATGTAAAGTCCATTCACTCGCGCTCATCGGCTAAAAACGCTTAAATTTTAAGTATTTAGTAAATATAAAGGAGATAGCATGTTAAGCTTTGAAAGACTTTACAAAGATGGACATGAAGAAGTGGTTTTCTTCAGTGATCCGAGCTGTAACTTAAAGGTAATTGTAGCGATTCATAATACAATTCTTGGTCCTGCACTTGGTGGAACAAGAATGTGGCCATATAAAGACGAAGCAGAAGCTCTTGATGATGTATTAAGATTGTCAAAAGGTATGACCTATAAAGCAGCAGTTTCAGGTTTAAATCTTGGTGGTGGAAAAGCAGTAATTATTGGTGATCCAGAAAAAGATAAATCTGAAGCTTTGTTTAGATCATATGGACGTTTTTTAGAGTCTCTTAATGGGAGATATATAACTGCTGAAGATGTAAACACAAGAGTTGAGGATATTGAACATATCTTTACTGAGACAACTAACGTTGTCGGCGTTGCTGAAGTTCATGGTGGTTCTGGTAATCCGTCGCCTTGGACTGCAAGAGGTGTGTTTAGAGGTATTGAAGCGTCTTGTTTAAAAGTTTATGGTGATAGATCCCCTAAAGGGAAAGTTGTAGCTCTTCAGGGAGCAGGTTCGGTTGGTAGATTTTTAGGTGAGTGGTTGTACAAAGAAGGCGCTCAAGTTTACGTTTGTGATATTAGTGAGAGAAACTTAGATCTCTTCAAAGAGAAAGTTCCTAATGCTCAGGTTGTTGGCGTTGATGAGATTTATGATGTTGATTGTGATATTTATTCACCATGTGCTCTAGGTGCGACTATTAATGATGAGACAATCGATAGGCTGAAATGCAAAATTGTTGCTGGAGCAGCGAATAACCAGCTTGCGGAAGATCGTCATGGAAAAATTTTAATGGAAAAAGGAATTCTTTATGCCCCAGATTACTTAATTAATGCTGGTGGTTTAATGAATGTTTCAATTGAATTCGAAGGATGGTCTGAAGATAAGGCTATTAGAATGGTTGATAGTATCTTTGATACAACATTAAAGATTTTTACTATTTCTGATGAACAGAATATTCCAGTTTATCAAGCAACGAATCTTCTTGCTGAATCAAGAATGGAATCAATTAAAAATATTAAAGGTAAGTATCTAGGTAATTTACCTCATAGATTTCCAGGTAGAAAAGTAAGGCTATAAAACATATAATTGAGGGAGTTATAACTCCCTTTTTTTATGGGTATAGTATGCATAAAGTTATTTTAATTCTCTTTCTTTATTGTCAAACTTTTGCATCTGTAACAGTAAATGTCTTTTCTGCAGAAATTCAAACTTTTAACACTCAGCAAAAAAATTCACTTTATAATAAATTTCTTTCCAAGCTTGAAAAGGCTTCCACTGCTAAATTTGTTGTCAAGTATCTACCTCCCTTAAGGGCTAAGGAAGAATTTAAAAATTCAAATGGTTGTTTTTTTCCATTGTCTCTTGGAGATAATGAAGCAAGGAATTCAAGGTTCTTATTATCTAGGCCATTGGGTGAAATTCTTCTTTATGGGGTGAGAGCAAAGAGCTTTAAAGCCGAAGTGAAAGAAAGTGAGTCATTTTCTTATCTCTCAATTTATAGTAAAGGTGTTAACTTTTCTAAAAATGCTCGGTCGTATGAAATCGAAAAAGCTGATCAACTTTTTGGCATGTTGGATAGAAAAAGAGTTGATTACATATATGTAAGCATTCCAGATGTATATTTTTATTTTGCACTGGGAAAAGAAGATTTTGATAAGAAATACTATGTGGATAAGTCAATTCCAGTTAAGGTTGTAAAAGATTACTTTGCCTGCAAGCCTGTGAAAAATAATCGAATGGTGATTTCAAAAATTAACAGAGTCCTCTAGTCGATCTTTTTTGTAATTCCAGTATTTTGCGGTTAACGTCACTAATGTTCTCTTAGGAATAATCTGCCATAACTATATGCAGCACAAAGTGTTATATAATTTTAAAGTGTTAAAACTTTTGCTTCTCATATTTATCTTAGGTTTTTCAAGTTCAGTCTATAGTATTGATTTTAATGATGCCGTATTTCCTGAGCTAGCTACGTCAAGTAGAGCTTAGGCCATGGGAAATGCTTTTATCAATAAAGCAGATGATGCTTCTGCAGCCTGGTACAATCCAGCTGGTCTTGGTTCTGTTCGTGGAACACGTTTACACCTCAGTAACTTTCATATTGAATCGAATAAAGGATGGATGAGTGCTGCAACAGGTGGTTCGGCATTTGATGTTTTTGGGAATCTTAATAAAGCATTCTCACTAGATGGACTTAGGGAGTTACTCAATGAGAATCCTGGTAAGATCTCTCATGCAAGATTTCACATGTTACCAAATTTAACTTCAAGATACTTCACTCTAGGATATCTTTTTTCTTATCGAACAAGGGCAACTGTTGGGACTCAGACAGGTGCTCAGTTTGAATATGCAAATAGAAGAGATCATGGTCCATACCTTGGGTTGAATCTTTCCTTGTTTGGAGGTGTTTTTAAAATCGGTGCCTCAGCAATTTATCTACAGAGAAGAGAAGCAATTGGTACATCAGACCCTACTGTTACCTTAGATTTACAAGATGATGATTTTAATAAGGGAAATGCAGTTGTCATAACTTCAGGGATGAGATTGACTCTGCCGTGGGCTGCACTGCCAACCTTTTCAATAAATTCTCATAACTCAGCTCAGCAGGACTGGAGCTCAGTTCGAGGGGCAGGCTCACCTACAGAAATCAAAAATACAATTGATTTGGGTTTTTCGATTACGCCTCAAATCTCTAATCAAACGAGAGTCCATATGGAAGTAAATTATAAAGATTCCACTGGAATTTATTCTGATGTTGGAAGTAGTAGAAGGATTGCAGCAGGTCTCGAAATTGATGTCGCTAGAACTTTCTTCTTTAGGCTGGGTTATGGTGATGGCTTTGGTTCAGGTGGAATTGGGATCAAAACTAAGAAAGTGACAATGGATATAACAACATATGCAATCGATACAACAACAAATGAGTTTAGGGGTGAAGAAGATCGCCGCTTTGTTCTAGGTTTTTCAACTGGTCTATAATATCTGATAATTTTCTAACACTTTGTTTTATAGTCTCTGACAGATCAGTGAATAAGCTTACATTTCTGACGCGTGGTTGCTAGAGAAATGATGCTGTAATTGTTAGACTGAGCCCGATTAAATAGAGGTGCTATATGCTTGATAAGACAAAGGATAAACCGTCAATGTCGCGAGATAAATTAATTGAAAAGAAAGCAAAAATTGTTAAGAAACTTAAATTATCTGATGATGATTTAAAGTGGATGCTAAGAAATATTTATGTATCTAGAAAGTTAGATGACACAGAAATTTTTATGAAGAAACAATCAAAGGCGTTTTTTCAAATTTCTGGTGCTGGGCATGAAGGTGCATTAACTGCTGCTGCCTTTGCGATGAAGCCAGCACATGATTGGTTCATTCCTTATTACAGAGATAGAGCACTATGTACTGGTCTTGGAGTGACTCCATACGAGATGCTATGTCAGGCCAATGGAAATATTGGTGATACAGCAACTCATGGTCGTCAGATGCCTGCGCACTGGGGAAATGTAAAACTTAACATTGTTCAAAAGTCATCTTGTACAGGAACACAATTCTTACAAGCTGTTGGTGTTGCTGAGTCAGGAGAGCACTTAAAGCAATTGAGAGATCGCGACGGTGTTGATGTTTCTGGTTTTAAATTAAAAGATGATGAAGTTGTCTATACTTCTTGTGGTGACGGGACAATTGCTCAAGGAGAGTTCTGGGAATCAATCACAACTGCTTGTGCTAATAAGTTTCCAGTAATCTATCACGTTGAAGATAATGGCTATGCAATTTCAACAATCACTAGTGAGCAAACACCAGGTGGTTCAATTTCAAAAGCACTTGATGACTTCCCAGGTCTAGAAGTTATTGAATGTGATGGTAATTGTCCTATTGAAAGTTACGAAGCTTTTAAGAAAGCTGTTGAACACGCTCGAAAGAGAAAGGGGCCAGTTCTTGTTCACTCTCATGTAACTCGTCCATATTCTCACTCTTTATCAGATGACCAATCAATGTATCGTACGAAAAAAGAGCTTGCTGATGAGTTAAAGATTGATGTTTTTAATTCATTCCCAAAAACTCTGATTGATCTTGGAGTCATGACTGAAAAAGAAACCAACGATCTCTTAGAACAAGTATCTAGTGAAGTTAGAGAAGCGATGAATAAGGCAATTGAAACTCCATGGCCAAAGCCTGAAGATTCAATGGATCACCTTTATTCTGAAGATATTGATATCACTTCAAGCGATTTTGAAACAGAGGGAACATTTGAAGGAAAAGATGATATTCCTATGGCCGGTGCAATTAACGCCGTTTTAAAAAGCGAGTTTAAGAATAATCCATTCCTAAGAATGTTCGGTGAGGATGTTGCAGACTTTTCTGATTTAGAGAGACTTAATAATCCTGACCTTGCTGGGAAGGGTGGAGTTTTTAAAGTTTCTTCAGGTGTTCAAAGAGCGTCAAAAGAAGGACAAGTTTTTAACTCACCACTTGCTGAAGCTAATATTATTGGACGTGCTATTGGTATGGCCATGAGAGGACTTAAGCCAGTTGTAGAAATTCAATTCTTTGATTATATCTGGACTGCCTATATGCAACTTAAGAATGAGATGGCGACAACTCGCTACCGTTCAGGCGGTGACTTTAAAAACCCTATGGTTGTAAGAGTACCAATTGGTGGTTACTTAAGAGGTGGAGCGATGTACCACTCTCAATGTGGAGAATCACTCTTTACTCATATCCCTGGAATTCGAGTTGCTTTCCCATCAAATGCAGCAGATGCAGCGGGACTACTTAGGACGGCGATTCGATCAGATGATCCAGTCATGTTCTTAGAGCACAAGCACCTATACTATCAAGGATATAACAGAACAGCAGATCCAGGTGAGAATTACATGATTCCATTTGGTAAGGCACGTATTGCTAAAGAAGGTGCTGATGCAACTATTGTTGCATGGGGTGCACTTGTTCAAAAGTCTATCGATGCAGCGAAAAAAATCGAAGAAGAGACTGATAAGTCTGTTGAAGTTATCGATCTTAGAACTCTAGCTCCTTTTGATATGGATGCAATTAAGAAGTCTCTTGCAAAAACAAATAGACTTCTTATTTGTCATGAAGAAACGAAGACTTCAGGTTTTGCCGGTGAAATCGCTGCTTGTGTTAATGAAGAGTGCTTTGAAGAATTAGATGCACCAATTTTAAGAGTTGCTGCTAAAGATAGTCACATTGCTTACTGCCCAACTTCTGAAGATTATCTTCTTCCACAAGTTGAAGATGTTTATGACATGCTAAAGAAGCTTGTTAACTACTAAATTAGACTTTGAGTAAATTTTAATAATTAATATATCGACTAATTTGAAAGGCATTACAGCTCGTTCAAAAAAAATGATTTTCAAGAGTGAAGATGCCTTTTTCCATGATGATGTAAGTTGTTGATTTTTAAACTGTAACTTTTAATATAAATTTACTCTTAAGATTTAAGAAATACGTCTATAATTTACGTGTGTTTTTAAATATTAAATTCTACATTTTTCTACTGTTTTCTTTTACCTCTTTTGCTACAGGACCCTTAAAGGGTTTGGGAGTTGTATTACCAGGTTCATTTCGAGATGATGGTAGAGGTAAGGAACAGCTCGTTCTTAACTATCTTATTAAAGAATGTATGAAGAAGGATTACAAAACAGTGAGTGTTCCTTTTGGCAGGCACCTTATTAGTTTCGGGGCAGAGGATGAGCATGATTTTGTTACCACTGTTCCTCTTGGTGCAAATTTACCTTATTTTCGTTCTAAAATTTATATTCAATATAATAACGGCGTCATTACGAAGTCGGACCTAAAGATTCAAAGAGTACAAGACTTAATCGGAAAAAGGGTAATTTCATTCAAAGGTGCCAAAGATGTAATTCCTGAGATAACGGAGCTACATAAAGAATTTGCGTCATATGCTGAAATTCCCAAGCAAGAGCTTCATACTAAAATGCTTCTCGCCAATAGAGTTGATGCTGTCATTGCGGATTCAATTGTATTTCATGCACATACAGAGCAACTTGTGCGCGATCAGGAAGTAAAGATGAAGCCACTATCCTTTCATCATGTCCTTAAGCACACTGACTATACTGTTGTCTTTAAAAATAAAGTATTAAGGGATGAGTTTGATGTCTGTGTGGATAAAATGAAAGCAACACGAAGAGCTGAAAGAATTAAGTATGAATTCTATATAAATGAATTATTTCGATCACTTATGAATTAAAATCTAATAAACTGATCCAATTAAATCGTCCAATTCTAAAATCTCAATTCTCTTTTTCATGATAATCCCATGACATAAATGGTATAAATTAGAGCTATGAAGGCAAGTCTTTACTATATTTTCTTTGTTTTAGGTTTAATCCTTTGTGGATATTCAATTGTCGAAAGATCATCGTTTGAAAAAGAACTCTATCGTATTTACATTAATGAACAAAAAGAAAGTTTAGTCATCGGTTGGGAAAAGGACTGGCAAAATTATCTTGTTTCAAATAGTAACTCTATAGATAAGCAAAATAAGCATACTATCTATGTGAAACCAAATGGTGATCTCATAACAAAAGACTTTTTTCCAAAGAGGCTACAAATAGGTCTTAAGGGAAAACTTGAATCGAAGGAAGATTTTGAGTCCCTATTAGAGCATAAAGGTTCATATCTTAGGGCAATTGCCTTAAGACGACTTCATGATGATTTTGGGGTTAAAGAGTTCAGTAATCTAAGTGAATATGAGAGAACACTTTTTGATCCATACATTAAACATTCTTATTCGCTCATTTTTAATACTATAAAAGAAAAGAGGGATTTTTCCAGTATTTCCGAAAAAATTGAGTATTATGGATCCTTAATTAAGGAAGAAAAAGGAAAGGGGATAGAAATCTTTATTCCAGTAGAGAAAAAGATTAGCAGATTATATAAGAGTTTTCTAAATGTGAAGGGTATTAGTGGAATATCTCTTCAGAGAGATAATCCTTTTAAGCTTACACTTGATGAGAATTTTGATCCTCTTTCAGTTAAATCGAATCATTATCGTACTATTTTTATCTTAGGGCTTCTGTTGATTGTTATAGCTATTCTCTTTTATCTTAAGGATTTACAAGAAAAGAGAAAACAAGCGATAAAGCGAATAGGGTTTTTAAATCAACTTATTCATGAGCTTAAAACACCTGTTACTGGAATAAGGCTAAATGGTGAATTACTCAAAAAACATGGCTATGATCAAGAACTATTAGATTCAGTTCTTGGTTCTGGAGATCGACTTATTGAATTTTTTGATGACATCGTTTTGATCAATAAAGAAAATTCTGTCTCAGAGAGAATAGAATTAACTGAGTCGAAATTTACAGACTTTCTAAATGGAATATTTAAAGACTATGAATCTAAATTGAAGGTAATTAATAGAAATTGTGAAATTCTAAAATTAGATGTTTCAAGAACACGTGTGATTATAAGAAATTTGATTAAGAACGCCATTCGCTATGGGAAATGTGCAGAAATAGAGATCTTAAGAGTTAGTGATCACCTTGAAATAAACGTTAGAGATGAAGGTCCTGGAATAAGTTCTAATGACTCAAACAGGATATTTACTGAGTTTTACCGATCTAGTGACGCACGAAATATTTCCCCTGATGGACTCGGAGTTGGTTTATCGATCGTTAAAAAGTTATGTGCAGAGATGAATGCAGAAGTATCTTTAGAGAATCCTGGACAGAAAGGCGCCCATTTTAAATTTACCATTAAGGATGTATATGAAAGCTAAGATATTAGTTGTCGAAGATGATAAGCACATACAGATGGGACTAAAGAAGTCTCTTGAGCTTGAGGGATATCATGTTGAGCAGGCATTTGATGGTGAAGACGGGGCTTATATCGCACGTACAGAAAATCCAGACTTGATAATTTTAGACATAATGATGCCCTTTATGAATGGATTTGAAGTCATTAGTGACTTAAGAGGTGAGGGAATTGATACTCCTATCCTCGTCTTATCTGCTAGAACAGAAACCCAGGATAAAGTTCGCGGCATAAGGCTAGGAGCTGATGATTATATTGAAAAGCCTTTTAGTATTGATGAGCTACTAGCTAGAGTTGAAAGAAAATTAAACTTATCAATGAAAGAAGAGTTTTGCTTTGGAAGCTTTTCTTTCAATCAAAAAACGAGTCAACTTATAAAGGATAGTGTTGAGATATCACTGTCTAGTAAAGAAATAAAAATGTTGAATTTCTTTATTTCAAGAAAAGATCAAGTTGTATCGAGAGATCAAATTATCCAAGGAGTCTGGGGTCATCATTATGAAGGAACAGATCGTACTGTTGATAACTTTATTTTAGGGTTAAGAAAAAAGATTGGAAAAGAACACTTAAGTACAGTCCGTGGTATGGGATATCGATTTGTGACAAACTCATGACATTATCATGAGATTATGAAGACAATGAAAGACGAATATAGAGCTAACAAAATAACTAAAGAAAGGAGAAAAAAATGAAAAAAATGATGTTATTAATGTTAGTGACTGTTATGGCAAATGGAATGGATTCTATCGATTTAACTCACAAGTATCAAAAAGCTGTAGAGGCAATTGAAATCGATAAAGATTATGTGAGAGGAAAAGCAATATTAGAAGAAGTATTTTCTAAAATTGATAACGATTCACCAATATTTAAAGATGTTTATAATTCATATATGAGTATTATTGGGATGAAAGGTGATGATCAGCTGCAAGATGCAATTAAATTTGCTACTGGGAGAAAAATTGAAGCTTATTGTAAAAATGTAGGGCTAGTCTTTGCGAAAGTATGGCACAATGATGAGACAATCTCGCGTCTATTTCTAATCGATGGCAAAAGGAAAATGGAAAAAGATTCTTATGCAATTGCACTCGATGGCAATTGGACTTATCAACTATCAACTGGATATAGAAAACCTACATCTAGTACGGTCTGGATTAATAATGCGTCTTCTAATAATTATGATGTTCAAGAAGTGAGACAAAGAGAAGATGGTGAGGATAGAGGAAAGTGGAAGGCAAGCTGGCAAGGTTCTTCATTTTCAAATAGCTTCAGTACGAAAGGAAATGCAATTGAGCCAATTCCAATGTTTATGGCCGTGGATTATCATGCATTTGGATCAAAGGATCTCGGCTATAGAATAAACTTTGAGGAAGGTAGTACTGATCAAATTCATGGGCATGAATCAACTTTTAATCATGGGAAAATTAAAATCATCTCCGA
>CAWUIU010000030.1:0-16587 GCA_963922285.1 uncultured Oligoflexia bacterium
AGAGCCTTTAATATGTTCTATGAAATTGGCGACTTAAAGCAAGCTCTTCCAATTCTTAAACAACTTGTTGCACTTCCCAATCAAAAATATAAGGGAGCTTCGAGAATTGCAGCTAAGATCGAAGCAGGTCAAGGTAGCCTCAAAGAGGCATTTAATATTCTTCTTAAATCGTATCTAAATATGAAGGAGAGCTACTTAAAGGAGAAGACTAAAGGAACACTATATGCAATGAAAGCACAAATTGACCTTAAATGTCTCAATAACGATGGAAGACATTGTCAAAAGAATGATTTTTTTGGAAACTCCTATATTCTCGACAATGGGATATATAAAGCGAAACTACAACATTATATGAAAGAAAAATTAGAAATAAAGCAATGAGAACAGAAGGAAACAAATCTGTAACATATCTATTACAAATATCAGTATTAGGACTGACTACATATTTTATATATTTTGGCTTTTTTCAAGCAGATCAAATTTACAACAAAGACCTTGATGTATTTCACTCGCTAAAAAGTATTAACAGCATTGCGCAATATTTCTCCAATATTTTAACAGGTAGAATTCTTGACATACAACCGATTAGAGATTTATCACTTATTATAGATATACGACTAGCTAATCTTTTTAAGTATCCAATTCAAAGAATTACGAACATCTTGATTTGGTTAGTAATTTGTTGTTCATTTTATAAATTACTTCTAAAAAAGTTTCATTCAATTAGTTTTGCTTTTTGTCTATCTCTCATCCTATTCTCTCACCCTATAATTATTCAAAGTACAGCATGGACATTAGCTAGAAAACATCTTCTGGCTACAATGTTTATCATGTTCTTTATTTATAATTTAGAAAAAAATAATAAACTCAAAGACATAGTGTTCTTTTCCCTTTCCCTCTTATCTCATCCAATTTTTTTATTCACACCAATCTGGGTAGTCATTAAAGATAAACTTGATCAAGAGCTTAAATTTTCAACTATAGTTTTAAAACGCTACTACCTCTTTCTTGTCTCTTTAACTATAGGTACCGCTAACATTATATATTACAACAAAGTGTTCTTTGGTATATTGCAATATGAAAAGTATTCTCTAGACAACTCCATAGGTGAAAGAATTTTAGCTATTTCGAGATACTTTTACCAAATCTTAGTGCCGATTCATTATTCTTCTTTTTATTCACATTCAAGTATCGAAAATGCTTTAGGCATTCCTATTGCAGTCTTATTTGTGTTTCTTTCCTACAAATTATTAGCAAAAGATAACTTTATTAAATATCTAAGTTTATTTTTTATAGCGTTACTTCCTGTAACTATAAATATGACCAATATATTTATAAATGATACATATGCAATACTACCAACAATATCATTAATATTAATAATCGCTCATATACTCGGGAAGGATCTCCAAAAATACAAGAAGCAAAAATCAATCTTCTTAGTTTTGGTACTACTCTTTTTTACTTATCAGAGTCAAAAGGAAATGAAATACTTTACACAAGGTAAATATGTGTATTTAAAAAACTCTTACGAGAAAGAACAAAACTGTCAAAATCTTTATTACTTATCATCAGAACTTATGCAAGACTTCAAAAAATTAAAAGAAGGACTAAAGTTAACTAAAAAAGTCTTTGATACAAATTGTAAATGGTTCAATGCTCATAACTCTTATGCATATATCGCCCTACAAGTTAAATTCCTAGCACTATATGATAAAGTTAACCTAGATCGAGCACTAGTCACAATAAATGAATACAGTAAAATCGCCCCATATTTAAAATTGGCAAAAGTAATTATTCACTTCAAGAGAGAAGAGAGCCATAAAGCGATAGCGACACTCAATGAAATTTTGTCCATCAAGAACATTGGATTTATAGATGTATCTGATCCGTTGATCGTACATCTCCAAAATATCTGTAAAGAGAGATCTGAGAAAGAATGTAAGTCCTACAATAACTTATTTAATCAATAAACCTTAAACTATTTGCTTTAAACTGAGAAAATAGATTGAACATTACAAATGTATTACTTATAGAAATAAAAGATATTACCACAGAAAACATCAACATTTGACTCGCCCAGCCTGGAATAGCTAAGTCTGTCATATATTTAATGTAGATTATAACTACGGCCATGAGAACTGATAACAACAAACTAGCACCAAACAAAACTAGAGATCGTGTAGCAATTCTATCACTAAATGGCATCAGCATTGAAAATCCATGATGAATTAGTCGGGACATGTTCATTTTTGATCTCCCCGAAAATCTAACACCTCTATCACATTCTACAAATTCTCGATTAATGTTCAAAGCAAGGAAAGTTGAACTGTAACATTGATCAAAATATGGATAATTAATTATTCTCTTTATAAATGATGAAGAATAGTAAGCAAAATTCCCTGAATTAATAGTTATACCAGTCGCAAGCTTAAAAATAATTTTAAACAATGAATAGCCAGCAATAAAAGTAAAGTTCTCACTTCGCTTTCTCCTTTTTGCCAAAATAACCTTGTTTTCATTATTTTTTTCCAATAGCCTTATAACATCTTCAGGACTATCTTCACCATCACTATCCATTGTAACAATATCAACATCATCCTTGACTACTTGAAGCAATCTTCGAAGCCCATAAACAATAGCTCGCTGATGCCCCAGATTAAATCCTGGAGTAAAAATAATCGTATCATCGAAGTCAATAGTTTTGACTTCATCATCTCGTCCAGATGAATCATCAATGAGAACAAATCTTAAAGATCTCTCAGAGATTGTTGAACAAAGCACGGATCTTATCTCTAAGTAATTTTGTATATCAAAATAGCATGGCATAACAATATAAAGGGGCTTATTTACTTTATCTTGCATAACATACCCTCACTTTCTTTAAACTCAATAGACTCTTTCTCAAATGGAGACAGTTGATTATGATTTAAACATATATCTTCAGGGCATGAAGAATCGAGAACTATATGATTCGGAGATATGAAAGAATTCTCTCTACACTTGGAAGGTATAGCTTCTCCCCGTATCAAGGGTATTTTTCTCATAACCCAATTTTTATGAAATCCAAACTCACTCATAAATCCGACTTTTCTCCCCAGAGGATTGTAGCAATTAGGCACCGCCAAACCCTTTTTAGCCAAGGGATACATAAAACTTCGATCCATTACCCTTCTTATAGCAACCGAATGCCCATCAATACTATCGACAACATCGCTACTCTTGCCCAAGTCTTCCACTAAAGATATTTTTCCAACATTAAAAGAAGCTCCAAGATTAATAACTAGAGAAATGTATATGAGTCCAGCAAAAATATTTTTATGCCGAATTCTTATTCCCTTAACTAACAATGAGGTCAATATCGTTAAACCAAGAACTACAACAACTCCATATCTTCCAACAACTCTTACCGAGCCGTCTAGAAGGCTATTATTCAATATATGGAATGGTGACCAATCTGCAAAACTCCCCAAAAAGAAGATTGTACCAACACCGATTATGACAAAGCCTAAGAATACATGTTCTCCCAATTCAAGGATTATTTTTTTGTTTCTCCAAGCCTGATAAAGCAACAAGAATATACATATATAGAACACAAGACTAAAATTTGTATATTCCCACACGCCCCAAGATTTATTACCTCTATAACTAAACAAATAATGACCTCTAAATACAGGTGAACTAAGAGCCTGAACAAGGTCTCCAAAGAACAAGAACTCATTTTCACTATCAGTAACTGTTCTTGGCATCATTTTTTGATGCTTCCATATTCCTAATAACTTGTAACTTGATAAAACAATTGGAATAACTACAACAAAGAAATGTAGTTTTAAAGTATCGAAAAGTGATATCCCTACTCCCTTATAAAGTTTTCTTAAATACAATAGAATAAAGACAAATAGTAATGGCAGTAGAAAAAAAACTGAAAGATGGTATAGACCTGCAGATAAAACCGAGAATAACACTATGAGAGTTAACAGAATCTCCTGTCTATCTAACTTTACAAACATTCCCTTGTAACAATAAAAAATAGCAGGAATAGAAAGTGGGATAAGAAAGAATGTTACATGACCTGAATATATTCTTGATATAAAAAAGTTAGAAAAGATAAAACACAAGCTCAGAATAAAATTAAAATCTGAATCTTTTTTTGATGTTATAAAATTAAGAAATCTGTAGAGGTAAACTTGCCCGACAACTAAAGAGAGAAAAACAAAGACCTTCAACCCCCAATAAGATCCAAAAAACACAAAAAGAAGAAATATAGGAGAGAGAGCAAATGATTGAGGATCACCAATCCTTGTCGAACCAGCACAGAACAAGTTACTCCACACGGGCACTTCACCATACATTAACCAAGACTGGAGATCATACTCAACTGTCGTAAAAAAGAAGTCCCAATCATTGATATTACTTAAAACAATAAATGCAAAAAGAAACACATACAATATAAAAGAAACCGAATACCTGACTCTTTTATTCATCTAAACCTCTTTAGAATTCTCTTTCAATTTAATTCATTGTACACTTATCAAAATGAAATACCAAGGAAGCGAACTCGATATATTCTCACATGCAAAAAACTGGAAAGACTACTACTGTAAGCAACTAAAAGACTCCATTCAAGGAGATGTTCTTGAAGTTGGATCTGGAATAGGAGGTTCAACACTATCACTAATAAACGAAAACGTTGATACCTGGACATCTATCGAGCCAGATCAAGAATTAGCAGATACCCAAAAAAGAAATGTTGCCTTAAACACACATCGAAAAATAAATATCTTATGTGCGTCAATAGACGATTCAAACATTCAAAATATGAAATTTGATACAATTCTCTACATAGATGTGCTCGAACATATAAAAAATGATCAGGAAGAAATTCTTAAAGCTGAAAAGCTTATGAAACCCAAAGGCTCTTTGATCATTCTATGTCCAGCTCATAACTTTCTCTTTAGTCCGTTTGACGAATCAGTGGGACATTACAAAAGATATAGCAAGAAAGATTATTTAAATTTTAAATTTAAAAATTCGAAATGTACTAAATGCTTCTACTTAGATTCAATAGGTTTTTTTGCATCATTAGTTAATAAATATTTTTTGAAACAACCGTACCCAAGTAAAAAACAGATAGCCTTTTGGGACAACATACTTATCAGCCTGTCTAAGGTTTTTGATAGATTACTATTTTACAAATTTGGAAAAACAGTTGTCGGAACATGGGTCAAAAATGAATAGATCTCTCATGAAAGATAATTATCTGATCTTTGTACTAACAAGCTTTTGTAGTCTTACCATTTTCTATTATGAATACTTTACGACGCCCTTAATAGTCATAAAGGATTTAAGTATTCTTATAGGAATTGAGTCTATAAATAGTTTTTCTGAATATATTAATGCAATAAAAACTGGCACGCTTTTAGACATTCAACCAATCAGAGATATCACTTTCTTTTTTGATCTTTATATGAAAAGAAATTTTGAATATTTCCAGGAAAGAATTTCGAATGTAATAATATGGTTTTTAATTTCACTTGAATTTTTTAAATTTTCTAAGAAGTTTTTTAAAGATAAGTTGATTCACTTTTTATTCTCTTTTTCTTTCACATTTCACCCATTAGTAATTCAAATAACTGCATGGCCAATAGCTAGAAAACATCTCCTTGCATTCTATTTCATATTACTAACGCTTAAATACTTTCAAGATAATAAAAGTTTAAAATCTGTTATCGCATTCATCCTATCACTATTATCACACCCTCTTTATCTTTTGGTTCCAGTAGTTTTGCTAATCGTAGATTTTTTAAAGGTACAAACGGCACCTACTTTTTACTTAAAAAGATATTTTAAAAAATTTATCCCACTCTTTATCGTAAGTCTTATCATTGGACTTGCAAACATATATTACTATGATGAAATATTTACTAAGGCACTCGGAAACTTTAAATACTCACGTGAAAACTCAATCGCTGATAGAATTCTCTCTCTCTTTCGATATTTCTCACAAATCCTCTACCCTTTTGTCTACTCATCATTTTACGATAAAGGCAGCTTGTTAAATATTATAGGTGTACCGATAGGAGTAATTTTTTCATTTGTTTCGTTTAAATATCTTGGCGTAGTTACTACGATTAAGTACGTTGGTCTCTTCGTAGCCGCTCTTTTTCCTACAATTATCAACATGACAAATATATTTGTTAGTGACACCTATGCACTACTCCCTCTTTTTTCAGTGTTTATTATCATTGCATCCATAATTGCCAAGAGTCAGAAAACATATAATAAAGTAGTGGTGGTATGCATACTATTAAGTTTAAATACTTTATTTGTATACAGATCATATAAGGAGATAACACCCTTCTTTTCGGAAGAAGTTAATTTCTGGAAAAATGCTTACGAAAAAGAAAAAGCATGCCCAAACCTATACTATTACTCTTACTTTCTTCTACTAAGCTATAAGACCCAAGATCTTGGTTTAAAAATAGCCAACGATGTTTTTAGAAGAAAGTGTATCTGGTTCAGTAAGAATACATACATTAACTTTCTTGCCTACCAAACGCGCTATCTTGTATTATCAAATCATGATAAGTATAAAAATGTTGAAAGAATTATTAACACTTATTTAGACAAGGGACTATATTTTAAACTAGCTTTAGCAGTTCTTCAAATTAAAGATAAACGTATAGAAGAAGGTCTTAAAACCTTAAAAGAAGTTAACCAACATAATACTGCAATAACAGAGAAAGAAGATGGTATCGTAAAATTTATGATTGATTATTGCAAAACAAATGACGACACTACCTGTAAACAGTTTCTGTATCTTATAAAAGAAGAGGCACAATAATGTGCCTCTCTCATAATAGTTAATGTATTGTTCTTCTTAATAGCCAGCATCAACTTCATCAAGAGCCTTATCCTGATTAATAGACCAATTACTAGTTTGATTAACATCAGCTGAAAGAATACCAATGATAGCAACAACAACCATAAGCTCAACGAGAGTAAAACCCTTCTTATTTTTTAAATTTTTAAGAAAGCTCACTACTAATATCCTTTTTGAACCTCGGTAAGCGCCTTATCCTGATTAATAGTCCATCTACTTGTCTGAGTAGCATCAGATGAAATTTGTCCATCTGCTCCAGCAATAAAACCTGAACCATCAGCTGTAACTGTCGCTGTCGTTACACCAGAAATATTAGCAACAACAGTTCCTTTCGCTCCTCTCGTAGCAGGAAAAGAGTTCTGTCTATTCGCTGCAGAAGTGGCACATGTACCAGCGCCACCATTTGTATTAATAAAACCATTACCGTTAGTACCATTAATACCAACAGCATAATAATTTGTTGAACCAGCACTAGGATCTGTATAACCTAAATCTCTTAAACAAGTTCCGTACGAGTCATAATCAGTCATCGAAACACTTTCGACTGTGTAAATTGAAGCTAGCTGAATTCTAGCCTCTGATGCTTTTGACTTTGCCTGATAACGCTTAAAATTTGGTAGAGCAACAGCTGAAAGAATACCAATGATAGCAACAACAACCATAAGCTCAACAAGAGTAAAACCACTCTTATTCTTTAACTTCTTGAAAAATTTCATTCTAAACTCCTTGATTAAGTTAATTAAGATAACTCAAATTGTTAGTTTTAAACAAACACAATATCGTCCTTTTAAAATTAAGATTTAAAAATTCTTTATTGAGTTTATGAACACATATTAACACTATTTATAATTATAACAAACTATCGGAATTTTATGGAATTTTCTTAACTATATGCCTCTAAAATAGCCAACTAATTGAGTATAGCAACGACAAAATCACAAGAAAATAATAAGAGAATTACTCTAAAAAAAGCTGCACCTTCTAATTAAGATAAATTTTTAAGTTATATATTTGAATATTACTAAAAATCAAAGTGAAAACTATATTGCTTTATAGAATATGTAGGAAATAAACTAGAGGCAGTTCAAACACTACCTCTAGTAGATATACTATTAATAACCTTTTCTTACTTCAACTAATGCCTTATTTTCATCTATTGTCCAAGCACTAGTAACAGATGAGTCTGATGAGATATTACCTTCAGCACCAGCTGTAAATGATGCACCATCAGCAGGAACTGTTGTAGAAAGACCTACAGTAGTAGCAACCCTCCCTCTTGCTCCTCTAGTTGCTCCAAAAACATAAGAACCAGAAGCACAAGTACCACCATTTACAGTTACATTACCATTCGCAGTTGAATCTCCAGTAAATCCAACTGCATAATAATTTGTCGAACCAGCCGATGGGTCACTATACCCAAGAGAAGTCAAGCATGTTGCATAAGAGTCATAATCAGTCATCGAAACACTTTCGACTGTGTAAATTGAAGCTAGCTGAATTCTAGCCTCTGATGCTTTTGACTTTGCCTGATAACGCTTAAAATTTGGTAGAGCAACAGCTGAAAGAATACCAATGATAGCAACAACAACCATAAGCTCAACAAGAGTAAAACCACTCTTATTCTTTAACTTCTTGAAAAATTTCATTCTAAACTCCTTGATTAAGTTAATTAAGATAACTCAAATTGTTAGTTTTAAACAAACACAATATCGTCCTTTTAAAATTAAGATTTAAAAATTCTTTATTGAGTTTATGAACACATATTAACACTATTTATAATTATAACAAACTATCGGAATTTTATGGAATTTTCTTAACTATATGCCTCTAAAATAGCCAACTTTTATTGTTGAGAAATTTCTTACAAGAATCTCCTAACCTGCTCCCTTAAACATTGGCAAGTAAACAGCAACGAGAATTACTGCAACAGCCCCACCTAATCCCACTAGAATCATAGGCTCGATCAGCTTAGTTGCATTTCCAACGGCTTCATTAACCTCATCCTCAAAAACATCTGAAATCTTCTCTAGCATCTGATCTATAGAGCCTGTCTGTTCACCAACCTTTATCATTTGAGTTACCATGTCAGGAAAATAATCGATTTTAGCTAATGGCTCAGTAAGAGTCTTACCTTGAACAACGGCATCTCTAACCATTTTTATATCAGCAGCGATAATTTCGTTTTCGATTACCTCGATACAAATATCAAGTGCATCAACTAATGAAACCCCTGCTGCGAGGAGTGTCGCAAGAGTACGAGCAAAGGTATTTAAGTTACCCTTAATAACAACTTCCCCAAATCCAGGAAGCTTCATAGTGAAGATATCCATCATTCGACTGCCAAAAGGTGTATCCTTCCAGGACTTAAACGCAACCCCGCAAGCAATTGCTGAGCCAATCATTTTTAGCGAATTCTGTTCACAATACTTACTTACATTAACAACAAAGATTGTAATTGCAGGAAGTTCTTTTCCTGAATCAGCAAACATCGAAACAAATTGAGGAACAACATATGTCATTAAACCCCAAACAACAGCAATACCAACGGTGACAACAATAGCTGGATATGTCATTGCACCTTTAATTTGTGCTTTTGTTTTCTCATGTTTTTCAAGGTGAATTGAAAGCTTCTTTAAAATACCATCAAGTATTCCTGAAACCTCACCTGCTTTGACAAGGTTGCAATACAATTTGTCAAAACCTTTTTGCGCCGCTAAACTTTCAGCAAGTGTCTTTCCTTCAGAAACTTCTCTTGCAACTTTTCCTATTGTATTTTTTAAAACCGGATTTTTTTCAGATTTATTTATGATTTCAAGGGCCATCATGATTGGTACCCCAGCTCCAATCATTGTCGATAGCTGCTTTGTAAAGTTCATAATTTCTTTTGCACCAAAAGGCTTCATTATACCTGCATCAACTAACATTTGATTTAGGTCCATGTCTAAAATTGAAGGAGGATCGATTTTCTTTATTCGTATTCCCCGGGCTTTTAGCATACGTCTAGCATCGGCCATTGAATCGGCCTCAATCATTCCTTTCTCTCTTTCTTTGGCGGCATTTAAGCCTTCCCATCTAAAATTTGGCATAAATCCATCCTATCACTTTTTAGCCTTCACACCTAGTTGAGGACCTAACTCTTCAGGATTAGTTGAATAGGCCATAGCTGTGTCAACGTCGATCAGCCCACGATCAAAGGATTTCTTAATAGATTGATTCATCGTCACCATACCTGTCTTATCCTGCCCAACTTGCATTTGTGAATAAAGTTGGTGGATTTTATCTTCACGTATTAGGTTTCTAATAGCAGACGTTGGTCGTAAAATCTCCATCGCTAACACACGACCTGGTTCAAAGGACTTAGGAAGAAGTTGTTGAGCGACAACTCCTTGAAGAACAAATGATAATAATGTTCTAACCTGATCTTGTTGATGTGACGGAAAAACGTTAATTAATCTGTTAATCGTCTGTACTGCAGAGTTCGTGTGAAGCGTTCCAAAGACAAGGTGACCTGTTTCCGCGATTGTGAGTGCTGCTTCAATTGTTTCCATATCTCTCATCTCACCGACGAGAACAATATCTGGATCCTGCCTCAGTAAACTTTTGAGTGACTTTTCAAATGAGTGGGAATCCCTTCCGATCTCCCTTTGATTAACAATACTTGATTTATGATTATGAACAAATTCAACAGGGTCTTCAAGCGTAATAATATGTGCAGCTTCTACTTCATTTAATCGATCGATAAGAGATGCAAGTGTTGTTGATTTACCGGAGCCAGTAGGACCAGTTACAACTATTAGACCGTTAGATACATCGGTCATTTCTAAAAGTACATTTGGTAGATTCAGCGATTTGAAATCAGGGACAATAGACGGAATTAGTCTAAAGACAGCGGCAACTCCACCTTTAGAATAAAAAACATTCGCTCTAAAGCGAGCAAGATTTTTTATACCGAAAGAAAAGTCTAGTTCGTAATTTTTTTCAAAATCATTCTTCTGTTCTTCTGTTAGAACTTGGTAAATCAATTCTTTCGATGTCGTAGGATTTAAAGCTCCAACCTTTACTCTAACAATTTCACCACTTACTCTCATAGCAGGAGCTGTACCTGGAGTGAGATGAAGATCCGATCCACCATTATCAACCATCAGCTTAAATAGCTGTTGTATTTTGATCTGCTCACCTGCGCCAAGTTTTTTTGTCCCTCCTCCACTTGTAATCTTTGTAGAGCCGGTCTTAACATCTGTTGTAGTTTGTGTTACTGTACTTGTTTTCGTTACGTCATCACTCATAACTTTTCCCTATTAAAATTTGTCTGCACTTGAGTTCTTTACTGCTTCAGTCAAAGTTGTTGCTCCCTCTGCAACCTTTGACAATGCTGACATTCTTAGTGTTTTCATGCCTTCTATAATTGCCTGTCTCTTAATTTCATCTGCAGAAGCATGTTTTAAAACGAGCTCTCTCAAACCAGGGGACATCTCTAATACTTCATATATAGCAACACGACCCTTATATCCTGTCCCACCACAAATATCGCAACCAGCTCCTTTATAAACAGTCATTGTCTCTGCAGATTTTGGCGTAACACCACAAGAAACAATCTCTTCAGCTGTCACTTCTGTATCCACTTCTTTGCAATTGTCACAAATTCTTCGACATAGTCTTTGTGCAACGACAACATTCAAAGCACCAGTTACTAGAAAAGGTTCAATTCCCATGTTAAGCAATCTTGTTACTGTGGATGGAGCATCATTAGTGTGAAGTGTTGATAAGACCATGTGACCAGTTAGTGCGGCTTCAATTGCAATTTCACCAACTTCAAAATCTCTAATTTCTCCAACCATGATAATATCAGGATCTTGCCTAAGAAATGCCTTTAAAGCAGAAGCAAAAGTTAAGCCAACATCAGGTTTTACGTTTACCTGGTTAATTCCCATTAGATTAAACTCACAAGGATCCTCTGCAGTTGCAATATTCTTATCAATTTTATTAAGTTCCGCTAATGCCGAATATAAGGTTGTCGTTTTTCCTGAACCAGTAGGTCCAGTAACAAGACACATACCATATGGCTGTCTGATCCCCTCTAGAAAAACTTCAATTTGCTTAGGCTCAAAGCCTAGCTTTGTCATATCAAGTTGCAAGTTAGACTGATCAAGAAGTCGCAAAACAACCTTTTCACCAAAAAGGGTTGGAAGACATGAAACTCGATAATCAATAGGTTGACCTCCTACAGATAACTTAATTCTACCATCTTGTGGTTTTCTTTTTTCAGAAATATCTAACTGAGCAAGAATTTTAATACGAGAAACAATTGCTGATTGGAGTGCTTTTGGAGGTTGACTAACTTCTTGTAAAGAACCATCTACTCTAAATCTTACTCTAAAGTCATTTTCATATGGCTCAATATGAATATCACTACATTTTCTAATGAACGCATCAGCTAATATTCTATTAACAAAGTTAATAACATCAGCACCAATATCATCTTCACGAATCGTTTCTTCTTCTACATCATGAGCTTTAATTTCACGAACAGTATCTAAAATCTCATCGATTGATACTTCAATTTTATCATGAAGTTTTTTCCAAGCAGTGATACTTGTCATGATAAATTCAACAGGGTGCTGAAAGATTCTTTGAAGTTCTTGCTTGTTATCCATAACCGATGGATCATAAATTGCTAAACTTAATGATTTCGCCGTTTTTTGAATTGGTATGATTCTATTATCAATAAAAGTTTTCTTCTTTGCGAGTTTCAGAACCTTCGGAGGGATTTTAGCTTTAGATAAATCAATGTAAACTGTCTTACTATTTTGAGCAACTTGTCTTGCAAACTTAACATCATCAAAGAAATCAAAATCTAATAACTTAAACTCAGTTACTGTATCTTCATTTTTATCATCAAGAAGTGGACGTAAGTCTTTCAGAGGAACCATCCCCGTTTTACTAATAACATCCGCAAACTCTTGTCTAAACATTCCCCAATTTCCCTCTTCCAACTATGTAAGTTGGCCTAATTGTTTGCTGCCCTTTCCTATCTATTCGGAAATTCGTAAGCAATCTAAAGGAATTGGTTTATTTTTTTAAACTTAGTTAAAATTCCAGAATTTCGTAGCCTGTACTGCCTGTAAACTCAATAGCTCTAGTCCATCGACATAGCAGACTCTTTTGCTCAGACTATCTTCATGAAAGGTGTGAGAATAATTATAATCAAAAAAGATCGTATCTTTTGGCATGTTGCCACTGAAGTTAAAAACTCTTGCACAACTATTAATAACTAATGGGTTACCTGATTCTGCGATTGATTCAATATCAAGATTCTCAAGTGGACCATTAACTTTACGACTTAATTTTTTATAGACTTTTCTATTATGACTTAAAAGATGTTCCGTAATTTTAGCCATTGAACCGTCTCCAAGAAGAATAATTTCTAAATCATAATAATTTTCTTTATCAAAAATAATCCCCAAAGCTTCATAGTCAGTATTTGTACCAAAATATGTTCCGTTTTCCTGCTTAACACAATTTATCGCATTTAATGGCATAACAAGTTCATTAACTTCTACATTTTCTAAGAAATGCTTCTTGTATGGAGCAGTAATACTTAAACCATCTAATTTTGAGAAGATCTCATCTAGTGTCGGTATATCAAACTCATTGTTGTAGTCCAATAATGAGTATTTTATATCTCTTCCATAGATCTGATCATACATACTCTTTGACTTAGAGTGAGAAATGTTTTTTCCTAACAATCCAAGCTTAATTTCTTTCAAAATAATCTCTTGCTGTTTGAATATCATCTTTTATTTGCGAAATTAGCTCGTTTACATTTGGGAATTTTTTTTCATTTCTAATTTTAGAAATAAACGAAACTTCAATTTCTTGACCATATATATCATTACTAAAGTCTAAAATATGGGTTTCAATAAATATATCTTCAGTATCGTTAAATGTTGGATTAAAACCAACATTTGTTATCGATTGCCAAATCTGATTATCTACTTTAACTTTTGTAGAATAAACGCCACGTTGGGGTATTTTCCTCATTTTATCAAAGCCCAGGTTAGCGGTAGGAACTCCAATCTGCTTACCTCTTCCAGCACCTTTAACAACCATTCCAGATATCATAAAGTCTCGTCCAAGCATTTGATTCGCCTCTTCGACATTACCCTTATTAATAGCACTTCTAACAGCACTAGATGAAATTGAGCTATGAACAGATTGATCGACAAACTCCTTCATTATATGAATTTTTATGTCTTTATCTCGACAATAATCAATTATGAAATTATGATCACCTGATTTATTTGAGCCAAAAGCAAAATCGTGACCAAGAAAAAAATCACAAACTTTATTCTCTAATATATACTTGTCAACAAATTCAGACGGCATCATTGTACTAAAATCTCGGTTGAATTCTAACTCCATGATGTAGTCAACACCATTTTCCATTAGATATTGTCTTCTCTGCTTATAGCTATTAATCAAAAAATTATCTCTCGGTGATAAAATTTGCATAGGATGGGGAACAAAAGTTATAACAACAAAGGATAATCTTTTTGAAGAAGAATAGTCTTTAATGGTTTTTAGAATTTCTTGATGTCCAAGATGTACACCATCAAAATTTCCAATAGTTAGGCTTACATTCCCTTTAACTTCTGCCAGAGATTTTATGACTTTCATTAATAGCCCTTATTGCATTTTTAAAATGCTTTGGTTCATAATTTAGCTCAATCTTGGTATTCTTATATTCATTTTTTTCAGCCTTAGCAAGCTGATCCACAAAATAAGCTTTTGATACCTTTGGCATATTTGACTTATTAATCCTATCGCGAAGTGTCTCCCCCTCTTCAAAGTTTTCATATATAAATTTATGGAGTCCTTTATAATGAAAGTCACTTCTACTAAATTTTATTCCACTATTTAAAACGCTAACTAAATATTTAAAGCGACTGCAGGATACAGCCAGAATTAAGATAATGAAGAGTACAAGATTTTGAAACATATTATTGAAGACAATACCTTCTTTTGTATCATAAAGAGGGCCTATAAAATTTGTATCTAAGCTGACCTTTGTATTTTGATATGAATTTTTCTTTGGTGACTCATTGCTTTTCCCAGTAGATATTGTTTCAGATTTAACTCCTGAACCAAAGACAGATATTTCAGGAATCGTTATCTCATATGTTTCATATGTTCTTGAAGTCGGATCAAAATAACTTATGCCAAGCTTTCTTTCAGGAATCTTTCCTGCTTTATTTGCGAGATAAGTATAATCAATTGTTTTTTTAGTTTTCAAAACAGATATCTCAGATATTTCAGTTTTCGGCTCAAAAGCTTCGAAATGTTTATTATCTAAGATTTGAATTGAATCAAATTTTTCTAGAGCTCCTTCTCCCTCCACTTCTAATCTTGCTTCTAGTGCTTCATTCACCAACACTCTTGTTTTTGGAATTGAAAATGTAAAACGATGTTCTCCAACAAGTCCACTGAAATTAGAAGGCATTCCTTCAGCAGGAAGTGGTATTGCCGTTATCGTAACAGGTTTTGATCGAACTGTTTTTCTCTTATATCTTCCTGTTGAAAAGCCAAGAGTCATCCCAAACATATCTCGACTCGAATTCCGCATGTCGGGATACTGAAAATCTAAAACCAATTGATCAACCTTTAACTTACCTGCTTTTACAGGAAAAGATCGTGCTCGATATATTAACTGTTTTCGAAAAACCCTACCTTGTAAATTAACAACTGTTGGCTGAGTTCGAGGCATTTCAAACCTTTTTAGAAAATCTTTTAATTTTGGAAATTTCTTTACAGTTAGACCCGTTATACGGTTTGGATAATAAATATAGTAATTAATATTAACACCTTCCCCAACATAGACCTGCTCTTTATCGACTTCTGCCTGTAGAAAAAAGTCTCTTACTCTTCTCGCCTCTTGTAAAACCTTGGCCCTGACCGATCTATGTCTGAGAGTCCTTGATCCTAAATCTGCTTGAATATCTCTAATATGAACATAACCTTTTTTAACTGGCTGTAATTCATATGTACGGGTAAAAACTTTTTCTCTAATTAACTTTCCACCTTGTAGATATGCTCTCATTGACTGAGATTCACTCTTACCAACGACTTCAGCATTCCTGGGAATAAATGTAATAAATGGATCATTTTCTTCATCATGAGTTACCGATACAGTAAGAGTCAGAGAATCTCCCAAGACAACTTCTCCAGGCGATAGCGTTGCCTCAATCTTATTAGCGTAAACAAATGAAAAACTAAATAACAGTACTAATATAAGCTTCATTTACCAATCCTTAATTTGTCGATCTTGTCTTTGATTTCTAGTTCTCATAAATTTCTTCTGAAGATTACTATCATCATTCATTATTTGCTTTAGGACACCCTTGACCTTAGACATTCTTTTCTTTTTCTTAGCATCATTTTTTATATCTTCCCAAGACTTGCCTTTCTTTTGCTTCTCTTTTTTTTCTTTATCAGAGTCTTGCTTCTCTTCACCTTTTTGACCATCTTTCTTTTTTTGATCTTTCTTATTTTTTTGATCATCCTGGCCTTGTTGATTTTTCTTATTTTGCTGATTTTGTTGATTTTGTTGATTTTGATTATTTTGTTGATTTTTCTGATTTTTCTGATTTTGCTTATTATGCTGATTTTGATGATATTTATGATATTGATTATAATGATGAAATTAT
>CAWUIU010000031.1:0-15507 GCA_963922285.1 uncultured Oligoflexia bacterium
CGTCTTCTAGAGCTTCTACAGCGGCTTCGACATCATCTAGATGCAAAGAACTCTCCCAAGCATCATAATGGCCCGAAAAATCAAAAGGGTTGATTTCGTATAACTTGTACATACTTTCATCCCAAACAAGGCTCTGAGTTTTAGGATAATATGTCCATAGTGCTACTCCAGTACTCTCAAGAATTACTCTTGTTTGAATTTCTGCATCTAGCTTTTGACTCTCAAGAGTCTTCATCGATATGATTTCACCTAATGCCTCTGCAAATAAACGAAAGCGAGTATTTATATCCTCAGGGTAACCACCTTTTCTATTTGCAAGACCTATCATCGCGATAAGCTTATCGTTATTAAAAATTGGCATACCGTAAAAAGCGCTTAAATCTGGGTGTCCCTTAGGAAGACCTCCAGCACGAGAATCACTCTCAGGGTCATTTGACACCACTGCCTCTTCTTTAGTTATAACGGCACCAATAATTGTTTCAAGATTTCTGAATTCCATTCCCTCACTAGAAAGTTTTTCGTATAGTTCTTTCGTCTCTTTATCCCAAGAAATGTCTGAGATGGCATATGCTTTCAAAAACTTTCCATCTCTATCTTCCTCAACAGAACCAATAAATCCATACTCACTCTTTGTTAAATCCAAAATATTTGCTAAAACTCTCTCGTAGAAGTCATTTTCTTCTTCAACTTCCATAAAGTCTTTTCGCATTTTAGAGATTGACTTATCAATAAGTTCTCTCTCATGTTGAGAAGTAACATCTTGAAAAAGCCCGTAGAGCTTAATAACATTTCCTTCATCATCACAAGATGGTTGGCCTTTAGCACGAACCCATTTCATTTCACCATTGGCATCGTAGAACTCAAAAATGTCATCATAACTAGTCTTGTTTTCAATACAATAGTTTATCTGTGCTTCTAGTCTTGGTCTTTCATGTTCAGCGTAGTAGGAAATAGCATCAACTTTTTGCACAGGTGTCCGACTATCTATAGCATGAATATGAAATATCTCTTCACTCCAACTAGTTTCACCAGTTCTAATATCAAGTTCCCAATGACCTGTCCTGGCAATAGACTGAACCCTAATATATTCCTCTTCTCGAATAGAAAGTTTTTTATTTGTTCTTCTCAGCTCCAAAAGATTAACAATATTTTTCGCTAACAACGTCAATGTTTGCTTTTGCGCGACACTTAAACTTTTTTTATCACTATCAATTGCACACAAAGTTCCTATGCGATATCCCGAAGATGTTACCAGAGGAGCGCCCGCATAGAATCTAACATTTGGCGCCCCTGTAACAAGAGGATTATCAGCAAAGCGCTCATCTTCAAATGCATCCTCAACATAGAATAAGTCATCGCCATGAATGGCGTGACCGCAGAATGAAACATCGCGAGGTGTTTCCTTGGCATCGAGACCATGAGTAGATTTAAACCATTGCCTAGCTTCATCAACTAAACTTATTAAAGCAATATTAGTTCCACAGACCTCAGCAGCAAGTTTTGTAAATTCATCGAAATCAGACTCTGGGTCTGTATCAAGAACTTCAAAAGACTGTAACTCCTCTAAACGCTTGTTATCGATGTCAGGTATTGGTGCCTTTTTCATAATAGTTTGCTTTAACCCCCTGTAATTTCTTCTATTTTACCACATATTTAATTGAGCACTATGGACGAAATGTTCCTAATTTTACTATAAAACCTGAGTGAAACCATTGCCGTTTACCAAAAATTCACTACTTTTCGCCCCTATGGAGGGTGTTACAGATGACCCTTATCGAAACGCTATTTTTCAGCTTTTTGATGAGTGGGATTATTATTTTACAGATTTCTACCGAATTCCAACTGTTGGAAAAGTTAGTGAAAAAGCTATTCAAAAGCACATCGGATTTAAGTCTCTAAACAATTCAAAACTACTCAAAAAGACATGTTTTCAAATATTAACTTCTGCAAAGGCCCAAAATGAAAAGGCAGTTTCAATTATTGAAAACTTTGGTTTTCACCATTTAGACCTAAACCTTGGCTGCCCTAGCAAGAAAGTTAATGCTCACAAAGGTGGTGCCTATCTTTTAAAAGATCTAAAAACACTGGAAGATGTTTTAAAAAGTATTCGAACTAATTTTTCAAAGACATTTACGGTTAAAATTCGAATAGGTTATCACGACGATAAACTCTTCTTTGACCTTTTAAAACTATTTGAAGACTGCGGTGTTGAAGCAATTACAATCCACGCAAGAACTCGAGATCAACTGTATCAAGGTGTCGCGGACTGGGAATATATAAAAAAAGCAGTTGAGTTTTCGAACCTACCTATCATAGGAAATGGAGATGTTTGGACTGTTCATGATGTAGAGAGAATTTTTGAAGAGTGCAACCCATACGCCGTTATGCTTGGCAGAGGTGCTCTAAAAACTCCTTGGCTAGCTACACAGTATTATCAATATAAAGAGAACCTCGATTTTATATCAGATGAATACTTACTAAAGGAAAGAAAAGAGTATATTGAGTCATATTTTAAAACACTTGAAAAAGAATATATGGAAAATAATCCGAATGACTTAGCTGTTTTAAAAAGATTTAAATCCTATTCAAGATATCTCTTTGATGACTATGAGGATTGTGATGCAATAAAGAGTAGGCTACTAAGATCGACTTCTCTTAATGAATTTAAAGGACATTTAAATAGTTTGATCTGACTTTTTATATAATCTAAACATAAACTCAAATGAAAACATCCCTACAATATATAAAACCAACTCAACAATACTCGACCAAGTAATAAGAAAATAAATGCCATAAAAGCAAGCACTAGGAAAGTGCCTCGAAAACAACTCGTGAAACTTCTTGTCACGACTCCATTCATCTGCAAAGTCATAAGCTGAATAAACAACATTAACAAATCCCAGACCACCATTGGACTTTTCACGATATTCCTTAATATCTGGATGCATAAGAAATAATGGAAAAACATAGCCAATAAGAAATGCTACACAATAAGCGACGTTGCCCCAAAGAACTGAAAAAATTATTGTAACAAGAACAAGTGGTAAGGAATGAATGTAATAGAGCTTTAATTTGGTCATGTTGGAAAGGTATCCTATGTGCGAGTGGCTTGTCCTCAATACGATTCCTGTGGAACTTAAAAACAAAGCCTGTGCGACGTGCTCCTTTGCAAACATCTCAAAGCTAAAGCTTTTCGAGTTTATTAAAGTAAATCACTTCGCACACGGGGAGCTGTAGCCGCATCAAATCTTAGCTTTGCTAAGATGCTGCGGTTACTTAGCGACTCCAATAGCCTTAGTTTCTCTAACAACTGTTATCTTAATTGTTCCAGGATAAGACATTTCATCTTCTATTTTTCTAGCAATGTTTCTTGATAACATGACTGTTTCTTCATCGTTAACCTTTCCGTTTTCAACGAAAACTCTAACTTCACGACCACCTGAAATTGCATAAGATTTCGAAACTCCTTCAAAAGAGTTAACAATTTCTTCGATATCAGTAAGTCTTGAAACATATGATTCTGTAAGAGCTTTTCTTGCTCCAGGCCTAGCTCCTGAAATTGCATCTCCAGCGGCTACAATATGAGCTAAAATTGATTCTGGTTTTTCATCATCATGGTGTGCTCTAATTGCGTGAACAATGTCAGGAGACTCTCCGTACTTTTTCGCAAAATCTGCACCGATAACAGCGTGAGATCCCTCTGCTGAAGCATCAAGAACCTTTCCAATATCATGTAGTAAACCAGCTCTTCTTGCTTGCTTAACATTTAGACCCATCTCACTTGCCATTGCACCACATACAAATGCTGCTTCAATCGCATGCTGATATTGGTTTTGAGTATATGAAGTTCTAAAGTTAAGAGCTCCAACTAGTTTTAAAATTTCAGGGTGAATACCATGAACACCAATTTCCATCTGCGCTTTCTCACCTAGAATTAATAAGTGCTTTTCAAATTCCGACTTTGATTTATCATGAAACTCTTCAATTTTTGCTGGATGAATCCTTCCATCCGCAATTAACTTCTCAATTGTTTTTTTAGCAATTTCTCTTCTTACAACATTAAAAGATGAGATAACAACAAGCTCCGGTGTATCATCGATAATTAAATCAACTCCACAAATTTGTTCAAATGCTCTAATATTACGACCTTCACGACCAATAAGACGACCTTTAACATCATCACTTGGAAGATCAACTGTCGTAATTGTTTTTTCTGCTACATATTCACCAGCAAATCTTTGAATTGCAATTCCAACAACTCTCTTTGCTCTCTCTTCAGCTTCTTCTTTTGCATCCTCTTCCATTTTTGTAATCATTTTAGAAAAATCTACTTTTGCAGCTTCTTCCATTGTCTTAACAAGCTCGTCTTTTGCTTCTTCTTTTGACATTTTCGCAACTTCAGTCAGCTTATCACCATACTCTTCTTGCTTAAGAATAAATTTTTCTTTTTCACGAATCGCTTCAACTTCTTTAGTTTTTAAAGTTTCTTCTTTCTTTTGAAGTTGTTTAACGTTTGATTCGTGTTGCTCCTCTTTGGACTCAAGCTTTGCTTGCCTTTTATTGAGAGCCTTCTCTTCTTCATTCATTTCTTTTTTAAGTTTCTCAACTTGTTTTTCAACTTCTTTTCTTTCTTCTTGAGCTGCTTCTTTTGCTTCTTTTCTAGCTTTGTAATTTATATCCTTAGCTTGTTCTTTAGCTTTTTCAATAATCTCATCGCCCTTTTTTTCTCTTTCCATCAATTCTTTTTTAGCTTGGCCATTTCTGATAAAGAAACCAATACCTGCACCAACAACTAAAAAGAGAATAGAAGCTAATATTACTTCAGTAGTCATTTATATATCTCCTATTTTATAACTCTCACGACTTCCTTCGAACTTACAACATAATCCATACGAACATCATGATCCTCATATGGAATTTCAACTAACAACTGATCGTGAAAACAAATTCCTATTTTTATTATATTTTTATTACTCAAATATTTATCGTAAAAACCTTTGCCCCTTCCCAGACGATGACCTAAACGATCAAAAGCAATTCCAGGAATTAACATAACCTCAGGAGTATCTTCTTTATCACCCGCAGGTTCGAAAAAGTTTTTACCAAAGGCTTCTGTAGGTTTTAAATCTTTCTTAACACTAGGATAAAAGGCTATTTCATCGCCATTCATTCTAGGAAAAAGAAAGAGCCTATCTTCGTAAAGAGGATTAATCTCCTCCCCCAAAGGAAAATAAACACCAATTTTTTTTTCGGATAAATGACTTGTATCAAGAAACCTTTTTAAAAGGTCGTGAAGACGATGCGATTCTTCTATTCGATAATCACAATCAAAATTTTTTAACTTATCAAGAACTCTTTTACGAAGTTCTTTCTTATCATCTTTCACTCTTAATGGGTTGCTACCATTTGATCAACAACTGAAAGAGCTTGCTTTGCTTGAGTTTGAAGTGATGTAACACTCTCTTTATAATCTTTTTCTAAAGATAAACTTTCACTAGCAAATCTTAACATAAGAAGGACCGCAATCTGAGATTCAGATAAGTCTGCTGACATTAATTTCATCTTATCAACTTCAGCTTGAACATAAGATACAACTTCTGATGGCTGTACTTTATCTTTTTCATCAGAGTGATTCAATCTCACACTATGACCTAAAATAGTAAATTCTTGTACGTCTCTATCCATATTTAATTATTCTAGCTGCTGACGGGGTTTCAGTCAATTAGACTTCGACTAACGCATCGAGATATTGATCAAGATTAAAGACGTCTAAATCCTCAACATTCTCACCAACTCCAATATATGTTATTGGCACTTGTAGTTTCCCTACAATGGCAACTGCACTACCTGCTTTTGATGACCCATCACATTTTGTAAAAATTAAACCAGAAAGATCTAATGCTTTATTAAACTCTTCAGCTTGCCTAATAGCGTTTTGACCAGTGATCGCGTCTATAACGAGAAGGGTTTGATGCGGCGCACTCGGCATAAGTTTTTTCAAAACCTGCTTACTTTTAGATAGCTCGTCCATCAAGTTTCCAGCAGTATGTAATCTTCCCGCTGTGTCAAGAATGCAATAGTCTGCATTCTGATTCATTGCCTCTTGAAGAGCGTCGTAACCAACACCACTTGGATTGGCGCCCTCTTTTGCTCTGATCATTGTTGCCCCCGCTCGATCACACCAAACTTGTAGTTGATCAACTGCTGCGGCCCTAAAAGTATCACATGCACCAACAACAACCTGAGCACCCTGATTCGTAAGCTTCGTTGCAAGCTTTCCAATTGTTGTTGTTTTTCCGGCACCATTAACTCCAACAACCATTATAACTTTTGGAGATCCGGCCTGAGCTTTTTCAAATGAAAATAGAGATGAATCAACTTTATCTTGAACATCGGACATTTTATCTTTTAAAAATCTCTTAATAAAATTAGTGAATTCTTCTTTTCCAAAGCCTTCTTTTTTTGCCTCTTCTTCAAGGGCCTCAAGTAATTCGGCCGCAGTTGTTGGACCAATATCTGCACTATAGAGAATCTCCTCGACCTCTTCAATGGCGTCTTCATCGAGCTTTCCACCCGTAAAAATACTTCCAAGCTTCCCCCATACATCTAATCTTGATCTAGACAAACCTTTCTTTAGCCTATCTGTCCAAGAGATCTTAGGTTCTTCCGGGATATTTTTAACTACCTCTTCTGTAACTGTCTCTTCAGACACAATTTCGATGACAGGCTCAGAGTACACTACCTCCTGACCGTCTACGGCTTCAGTCTCTTTCGAAACTTCCTCAGCAACAGCTGCTTCTTGGTGTCCTTCTTCAACAAGCTCAGCCTTATCTGAATATGTCTTTTGCAATAACTCTTGTGTATCCTGAGCAGCACCTTCGCTAGACTCTTCCTCCGACTCAATTGCAAAAATTGCAAATAAAACGACGGAAACAAAGAAAACCCCAAGAGTACCAATCACCATCTCTTCAGTTACTAAAACTTCAAGCCCAAAAGAGCGCACAATATTTTGAATTGAAATTAATAAATTTTGCATCGTGTCTACCTTTTATTTTTTATGGTAATATACTCTCATCACATGAATATGACAAAAAGACATATAGAGCTATTTACTCTACAACAAGCGATTAATAATTTTTTTATTGATCGCGGATTCCTCCATACACTAACGCCACCTGCCGTAGAAAATCCAGGCATGGAAATTCATATTCATCCTTTTAAACTTTATTCGGTAAACGAAAAGAAAGAGAAAGACCTCTATCTTCACACATCACCAGAATTTCATATGAAGGGTTTACTCAGTCTAGGCTATGAGAAAATATACTCTCTCTCATATTGCTTTCGTGATGAACCTGATAGTTCAACTCATCGCTGTCAATTTTTAATGCTTGAGTGGTATCGCGCTAATGAACATTATGAACAAATAATGAAAGATACTTTAGACTTAATTGATCACTGCCATCACTATCTTAAAGATAATAGTATCAGGGTTCAAAACTTTACTCCAATAAAAAAAATAACCGTCGCCGAAATTTTCAGTGAAATCTTGAATATCGAAATTTTCGACTACTCAAAAAAATATGATCTCTTTAATCTCATTAAAAATAACTTTCCAGAAATTCATATCGGCAAGATTGATGAGTATTCTTGGGACGATTTATACTTTTTGTTATTTCTTAACAAGATTGAAAATCGATTAAGTGACTTTGGTAATATTCTACTCTACGAATTCCCGGCCCAACTTGCTGCACTCTCGACGATCAAAGAGAACAACACGAAAGTTTGCGAGAGATTTGAGATCTACATAAACGGAATTGAAATCTGTAATTGCTTTAATGAGTTAACTAATCTTAAAACCCAAAGAGATCGTTTTCAAAAACAAGCGAAAGAAAAGAAAGAATTATATCATTATGAACTTCCTGAACCATCAAGTTTCTATCAATCTCTAGAAACAGGACTTCCCAAATCTGCGGGGATAGCACTTGGGGTGGAAAGGCTATTAATGAGTCTGACTCGTATAGACAATCCTTTTTTTGACTAGCCTCTCTTCTGCAACAAATTTAAAATCTTGTGGATTTTAATCACGACCTCTGACTTTACATACTGAGTAGGAACCTTCATTGCCCATTTCTTATGAGCAGACGAGTTTTGAGACTTTCTCATTTTATTGCTCCAAACAACCTCTTCCTTAGCAAGCTCACTTGAAAAGACGGCGTACCAAGAATAAAAGTCATCCATTCGTCCCTCTTGGATATATATATCTAAAATATCTAAACAATATTCAGAGATAATTCTTTTTACTGAAAAAATATTCATGCCTTGCAAGCTTTCTGGTTTTATATTTTTTCCGGTAAACTTTTTAAGAAAAGCTATGGAAAAATCAAAAGCTTCTTTACTAAGATTTTGATTATAATTCTCTAATCGACCATAGTATCCATCAAGTACCATTGCTCGATATATTCCTTCACGACTAGCTCCTTGATCAAGTGTATTCATCCATCTATTTACTTCCACTTCATCTGGTTTTACAAGTCTTGTCACTCTTATAAGCTCTTTCACAAAGTTATAATTATAACCTTCTTGGTCTTCCTCGCTTAATTTATTTATCTCTTTCTTTCGATCAAATAAATCTGTCGACTTCGTATCTTTTGTTATCTCTGGAATTTGAGGTAATTGGACTTGCTCTCTCTTAGAGACCTTCTTCGTTCCCCAAATAACCATTGCCACATCAGGTCCCAAGTATTCCTCAACTATTGGACGCACTTTATTCTTTATATCACTTACACTTAGCGCCATTACATTAAATGCAATAAGTCCTATCAATAAAATTTTCTTCATTCTTCCCTCTTTATATATTTATAAAAGTTATTATTAGAAATTTTCAGATCCTTTATCGTTTTTCTTGCATGACAGTTATTTAACTCATAGAAGTGGTTAATCATAAAAGATTCAATCTCAGACAAGAGTTGCGCTAGACCAACTTCTTTGACTCTTGAACTTAATGATGAAAAGTCGTAAGTGGACGAATCACTTCTTAACAGCTTTTGAATATCATCAATTTTGACATATCCATTTAATGTTTCACAAACTCGAGAAATAAATGAATTCAACTCTCTTAAGTTACCCTGCCATTCGTAATCAGCAATATAGTCAAGAGCACTATTTGAAAGCACCACCCTTCTTTTATTATTTTTTAACAAAGTATTTATCATTCTTACTTTCTCATCTCTAGAGTAGTTCTTAAAAGAACTTAATTCGATAGATAATCCATTCAATCTCATATATAAGTCTTTTCTAAAGTCTCCAAGTTCAACTTTTTCTTTTAGATCCTCACACGTTGCAGAGATCAATATAAAGTCGATCTCCCTTTCAAACTCACTTCCAAGAGGTCTTACCCTCTTCTCTTCAAGGACTCTAAGAAACTTAGCTTGAGTATCATAAGGAAGAGAAGCAATTTCATCCAAGAAAAGAATTCCTCCCTCAGCTTGTTCAAAACAACCTTTATGATCACTCTCTGCACCTGTGAATGCACCTCTCATATGCCCAAACAATTGAGATTCGATTGTTTGTTCATTAAATTCAGCGCAGTTTAAAAATACGAAAGGTAATTTTTTATCATATAATGATGATAATATTCCATGAATATTTTTTGCCAAAGTTGTCTTACCACTTCCAGTTTCTCCTGTGATCAATAACGGTTTTTTTGAAAATGAGTAGTAACGAAGGTCTTCAATCAGAGTACTAGGTAAATGGGGAGCATTAAGAAATTCATTTTCACGCCTGAGTTTTGTATCGTACAAGAAGCGATGATAAACATTACTAATCGTCTCTCTGTCAGCGGGTTTTGCGATAAAGTCCTTCGCTCCTAAATCATAAGAATTTACAATCGCTTTATCATCTTCACGACCTGATACAACTACTGTATAAATCCCCCTACTCACACATTCGTGAACTAAAGAGAGGCCAAGTAACTCCTCTTCAAGATCCAAATCTATAAAGGCAATATCATAAGCTTGCCTAAAAAGAGATGTCTGAGCCAGAGTACCTTGCGTGAACTCATATACCCTTCCATGGTCTTTTAATATTGAGGTCATCCCTAATAAACAAATTTCATCATCTTCTACTAACAAGATATTCATTTCTAAGTACCTATAAGTTTGAGTGCCCTTTCTTATCGTCTTAAAAATTCAATAACCTGTGCCTCTTTCTCTAGGCGATTCGATAATTAAATAACATGGAAAAAATTTCCTATCTTACGGAAATCATTGGTTTTTTGAAACATCTTAAACTTCGGACATTTTATTGACGATAATAAGATTATGAAAACTCTAAATGGAATTGTAGTAGTATTAATTTTAAGTTTAACCCTTACTGGATGTATGCCGGAGAGCCTAACTAAGTTCAAAGAAGATGCGGTCAAAAAGGACGTTGCCGTAACAGACAAAACCTTTGTGGATGATTCTGGAAACGCTGTCGACACATCAGAGTTTACGGCACCGACAAGCCTTAGCTATGACAATCAAAATCTCGTAGTTTCAAGCTCAGTATCAATTGCAGCAGGAGGAAGTCTAGGAGACTTGGTAAACCTTGCAACTAGCGCAGACTTAACGACTAGTACTGACATCACGATTTCTTACTCCACGTTAGTAGAAAATTATGACCCAGTATTTGCAATTACTCCTTCGCTTCCTTCTGGCCTTACTCTTAATACTACGACTGGTATAATCTCCGGAGCACCTACACAAATAACGGGAACTCAAACTCATACAATTTCTCTTCAGTATACAGACCCAAATGATTTAACAACAAATACACTGACAACAACATTTACAACGAGTGTTCAGGAGGTAATTGACGGAAGCTTTCGCATGGGCTTTGGTAGTGGTTCAGTATCTCAAAAGATGTACCTAGAAGTAAATGACGTAAGTAATTTCTCAGCCTCAGGATCAATTTCGGCGAAAAGATCAAGTGGTGAAACCACTGCCCAAGGTACGATTGCCTTTGTTGACGAAGATACAAATTCACTTATAATTGACGTTAGCTCAGGTGAATTTAAGATCAGTGATGAGATTGATAACAGCTCGTCATACGTCGCCACAGAAGCTACTGTATCAAAAATTGGTTATTACTTTGAAACGACGACAGGCTCAACTAACAATATCGATCTTGAAACTATTTCAGATGTCACAAATAATTTAGATAATTCCCTTAACTCTACGGTCTTTTCAATTTCACCAGATCTTCCTTCTGGTCTTACTTTTGATACAACGACTGGCCAAATTACAGGACGTGTCAGTTCAGCTGTTGCAGCTGCAACGTATATAGTAACGGCTACTAACGATATCGATTCGATAGGACAAAGCACTCAGTTTGATTTATCAATTGTTGATATTCCGAGCTATCTTTCCTACAACAGGTCTGTTGTTTTCACAGTTGATAACTCAACTGGAATTAGTGTCGGTGATACAATCGCAACAAGTATTGTTCCTCCTTTAACAGAAGGTGCTATTGGAGAAGTAAGATATATCGACTCAGTAAGTGATCATATTTTGGTAAACGTTATTTCTGGTGAATTTGTTGATGAGGCATCAGTCGATATCAACGATACGTATGTTGATGAAGACACGACCATTACATCAGAGCCAGTTGATGCAAACACAGTACTTAATGTTTCTGCTGCTGGAGACTTTGCGAGCTATTCTTCCGACTCAACTAAAGCAATCATATGTGTCGCAGGAGTAGCACTCGGAACAATTACGGATATAAATTCAACGACTCTTTATGTTTCTCAAACTAAGACAACTGGTTTTATCGGAGAATTCACTGAAGGGGCGACGGTGGTCAATGATACAACTTGTGATAATAACTCGACTGGTGCGACGACAACTGCAACAATTTCAGATGTCTGGTCTTCTTCCATTCTAGCCACAGTAACAACGCCAGCAAGCTTTGCCAAAGGAGAGGATGTTTATGTCGATGGTGGAGATTCTGCTGGGTACATTTCAGATCTCAATGGATCTGTTGCAACAATTACTATGTATACACAAAGCCCATTTATTGCTGCTTCTGATACAATCAACAGCAGTATTAGTGCTGGGACATCAACTATCACAAATGTTTCCTCAAATTTAAAAATAGAACTCACAAGAGGAGAGAGTACCTCAATCACTCCTTTTCTTACAAAAGGTTCAGAAGCATTTTATTCTATTTCACCAACCTTACCAGATGGATTATCTATCGACTCAACAACAGGAATAATTTCAGGCACACCTACCGAAGCGACCTCTAACACTTCTTATACAGTAACCGCGCAAAATGCAGTTGGAAGCTATGATTCTCAATTCAACCTACAGGTCTACGACTATTTTCAATTGATCGATAACTCTGGGACAAAATCGTATGTTCTTCATAAGGCTGGTCAACTAAACAAAACGACTAAGTGTCGTGTTAACAAAGAACAAATTGATGACTTTGCATTAAGTAGCCTTACTGATGCAAGTCTATCTGAGATTGTTGACATTGAATGTTACTTAGAGGCGGGTGAAACTGATCTTTACACTCTTGGAATGTCGCTATCAATTGACAGCGGTCCAGACGTGTGTGAGTTTTCTGAATTTATGCCATATTCATTCTTTCAATATCGTCCAGGAGAATCTGACATGTCGACCCCTGAGTTTGCAGTTGTATCAGGAAGCTGCTCTGATTCAAGTGGAGATGAAATTGCTGATGGAGACATTTTTCACATAGGAAGAGACTCCGCTAATCTTCCAACTTCAGATGCTACCGATGTAACCACGGTAGACAGTTGGAACGATGCTGGTACGGGTGCAATTAAAATGGACCAAGAAGAATTCTGCCATACTTACTACAAAGAACTTGCAACTTCATGTGACACTGGTGAAGTTGTTGTCAGAACAATATCATTAACTGACGGATCTGGAGCCAACTGTAGTTACACAATCTCTGACTCAACTGTTACATGTGGAGGAACAAAAGCGAGCTGTGTTGGCGGAGCAATTAAAGACGTCTTCTCTGAGTCTGAAATTGAACAAGGTGTTATTCTACAAAGAACTGATACAAAGAACGGTGATACAATTGACTTCTCTTTCAGTCCTCCAATTAATGAGGGATACAGTACAAATATATCTCTTGCCAATTATACTGCAAAAGGAAGTTGTACGGATGGAACATATGACAATTTAACTGACGGTTGGAAAGCATATGCCAATGAAGGAAGTTTTAATTCTGTCACAAATATCAACTCACCACAAAGAGGAAGACAGCCTTATTACACATCTCACTGTACAAATAGTGCTGGAGAGATCAAAGCGAGAATTAGACTAATCGTAAGAGATTGGGACACGGCTTTCTCTAAATCATCTATCATCGATCGAATCTTAGATACAACTTTGATGGATGTAACCGGTACGGATACATTTGGAAGCTCATATAACGATAAATACGACTGGGACAACTTTCAGGAGTCCTCAGCATCATTTACAGGGACTTGTGATGATACTCCGACAGCACCAACAAGTACTGGTGGTGCCGCTGTTGCAACAACAATAGACGTTGACACATGGGCGGGCAGTATATTTGTTGAGAAAGATGCAGCTTCCGCTAGTGACTTCACATCACTTTCTAACGGAATGACAATTTTTATTGGTGGAACAACTGAAGCTGATAAATACACGATCAAAAGAATTATTGATAGTGATACATTATTGTTAGCAAACCCAGTATCATCTACATTAGATGGAAGTACAATCAGCTATTCTCCGGAGTACTTCTTCCCGCTCGATAATCTCTAGACTAATCTTCCAATTAAATCAAAATCTAACACTTCGGTGATCTCGACTTGTACGAGGTCACCTTGTTTCAATTCACGTTCATTGAGATCATTGATAATGACTTTCCCATCAATATCTGGAGCCTGGCCAAAGTGACGGCCAACAATGAGAAGCTCTGTGTCCTCATGAAAACCTTCAACAAGGACATCAACGGTCTCATTTAAAAATTCTTGATTGAGTTCACGAGCAATTTCTTTCTGCGCCTCAAAGAGTCGATCAAATCTCTCTTCAATTACCTCTTGTGGAACTTTATCTTTTAAACGATAAGCAGGTGTTCCCTCTTCATCTGAATATCTAAATATTCCAAGATGGTTAAAACGAGCTTTCTTAACACCTTCAAGTAATTTTTCAAAGTCCTCTTCATTTTCACCAGGAAAACCAACTATGATTGAAGTCCTAATAACGATTCCAGGAATTCTTTCTCTTAAACGTTCAATCCTATTCATTATCTTTTCACCAGTAATTTTTCTATTCATTCTTTTTAGAATGTAATCAGAAAAATGCTGTACTGGCATATCAAGATACCTACAAATTTTTTGAGATGTCGCCATTTTTTCAATAACTTCATCAGTTAATTCATCAGGATAAAAGTAAAAGAGTCTAACCCAGTCGACACCATCAACAGTCTCTAAACCTGAAAGAAGCTCAAAAAGATTATTCTTATCATCAAGATCAACCCCATAATCAGATAAGTCTTGAGATATTAGATTTAATTCTCTAACTCCAGATTCAGAAAGAGTTCTTGCTTCTTCAACGAGAGACTCAACAGATCTTGATCTTAGCCTTCCTCTAAGAGAGGGAATAATACAGAATGTACAATTTCGATTGCAACCTTCACTAATTTTTAACCAAGCAGTATAAAATGGTGAAGTGTTAAGTCTTGGGTCAAACTCTGTATGAATAAACCTTGGTACTTCTACAAATGACTTCTTTTCCAGCTTATTTTCCTCTAGTGCTGTTAATAGAGGAACAATCTTATTATATTCTCCAGTTCCTATAAACATATCAACTTCAGGTAACTCTTTTTCAAGCTCACTTGAATATCTTTGCGCCATACAGCCTGAAACAACAAGTGCTTTACATATTCCCTGATCTTCATTTTTACAGTCGGCAAGATCTAAAATTGTCTCAACACTCTCTGCTTTTGCTGCTTCAATGAATGAGCAAGTATTGACAACGATAACTTCTGCTTTCTCAGGCTCAGGAACTACTTCGAATCCATTAAGACCCATATGACCTAACATCACCTGAGCATCAACAAGGTTCTTGCTACAACCCAATGATGAAAAGAAAACAGTTCTATCGACAAACTTCTTATCTGCTTGTGTATCTACTTGCACTTTGGAATCTCCGAAAAATTTTGCTGTTTATACCTTCTAAATTGCCGGTTTTACAATGAACTATTACTAATTTACAAAATCTTTAAAAGTTGGCTCTCAACTTGCTCCTTTATAGTTAAGTAGAACCAAGGATACTCGTAAGTATCTGTAATAATGTAAGAGTCAGGAAAATTTTCGTATAAAAATTTGACCTCTGAAAAAGTATTAAACAACTGGAGATATGTGAAAGTACTACTTCCAACAATATTAATCGCACTTCTTTCTCATCATGTATGGGCAACACGTAATTTAAATAGCTTAGTCGATACTAAATATCA
>CAWUIU010000032.1:0-15458 GCA_963922285.1 uncultured Oligoflexia bacterium
GAAAATTCATTTTTGAAATGCTAACTGACACCAATTTAATGGATCAGTTTTAAAATGGTGTTAAGTAAACTCCCAAATTATAAAGATCTTTTTGAGGGCCAGTTTCCATAAGTTTTTCTACATCATCAATGTATTTGTCTGTTCTTTCTCTGAATTGCTCAAGCTTTTCAGGGTTTATGGCAAAGCTTAAATGATTAAGATGAATTCTATCGGAGGGTGTGTATGAAATTGAATAACCTATTTTATGAAGACACTTTTGATGAAACTCTCGTAGCTTTTTTGGATTTGAAAAATTTTTTACAATAAAGTTTAATGATTTTCGTGATATTTCACCATTATCTATTTCTAGTATATTTTTTTTTACTAAATTTTGAATCAATTGATCACATTTGTTTTTATCAATACGGAGTTTGTTTGAAATCCATTGAACTGAGTTTTCAAAGTCATCAAGAAAGAAAGTTGATAATAATGTAAAGACAAGTGGGTCATTGATTTCATTAAAGTCTTCATCATGAATTTCTGTTGGCGTTTCTTTTCCATTATTTTCATAAAGACAAGATTGTTCAAATATATATGCGTCTGTTTCATTCAGTTTTAAATTTTTTTTGACTTGTTCTATAAACTTAGGCTTTAACATTTTCTTTGAAGTTAATACTTCTGATAAATAAGAAACTGATAAATTGAGGTCTCTAGCAAATGCTCGAAGTGAATAACTTGAGTTCTTTGTAGCTCTTTCTACTAGAGTATTTTTAAGAATTTCTCGATACTGATTTTTTCTCATAATACATCCTTGTTCATGAATGACTATTTTAGCATCATTCGAATGTTCTCAAATTTATATGAACAAAATGTTAGTAAAAATAAGAATATCTCATTAATCATTCATCAATTGCGACGAATAGGTAAAATATAGTTAAAAAAGGAGGAATTATGTCCGATAAAAAAATGTTGGTACTGTTGTTAAGTGGGATACTTCTAGCGTCATGTGCATTTAATAAGCATTCAAATCGTTTGCCTGCCAGTGGAGATAGAGTTGGAACTCCAATAGAAGGGTCTCTAGAAAAAATAGTTGATAAAAGTTGTGACCTTTATCAAGTATCTTACTCTAAAGATGAACTCGATGAAAATGTGAAGTCTATTATAGAAGAAAAGGGTTACTAATTAGTTGAGAAATATAAAGGAGAAGGGTCTTTATTACTCTTTACAACAAAATCCTGGCAAGGACCTGAGTGGATTAGATCTTCAACTAGTACAACTTCAACTAATGGACGAACCACAAATGACTCATCAGTTTTAACTGGTCCAGTAATAACAAACGTTAACATGGCCCTCTCTAAAAGTTTCTCGAAAATCAATGAAGATTATTTTCATATTAGTAAACCCATTTTTGAAGCTAATCTAAAGGATGATCAATTTCCTCAAGGATATAATGATCAGGATCATGAAAGAGAAGTTTTATCTTCTGTGAAGCTTGGTGTTCTAAGAGCTCTTCCTGAATGTAAAATTAACAGTGAATCATCTAATATTGCAGATATTCAAAAGCAAGATGATTCAAAAAGTCTTCTTTTACAAAGACTACTTTTTAATAGAGGAAATCAGTTCGTAAAAGAAGGTCTTGTTGGTTCTATAGAAATTAATGATTTTGAAGATTATGATGAGTATAGTTTTTACAATGAATTTTATTCAATGAGGGATAAACTAGATGCTCTTGACTTGGCGCTAGAGACCTTTGGTGAAAATGATAAATTTATTAGTTCTAATTTCCAGGATCGTATTCTTTGGATTCAGAAAAATGGTGAAGCAAAGATATATGGTCCACCTTCAAAAAATGACGAGCTATTTGAAAGTTTTTCTAAAAATTACTCTTTCTTCTATCGTAATATTAATCGTGATAAATTTAAATTTACTGCACAATATGAAAAGTTAAAAGAACACTTACCAACAGACAAGGATCGTAAGAATATCGAAAGATTTGTTTCTCTTTTTCCTGAAATTGAACTTAAAGAAGCGTCACCTGTTAATCTTAGCTATGATCCTCATGCTACTTTTCTAACAGCAATTGTTAAAAGTATGTATCAGTTACCGGTGAATAAATCTGAAGCGATTGAATTCTTTGTTAACTTCTTGAGAAAGGGGCATCATAATGAACCTTTTGAGAAGTATGCAGAAGCTCTTGAATTGTTAAAAATTAATTACATGACTGATAAATACGAAGGTAAAACAGTTTTTGAAACTTTCCATAAATTTCGGAGACGAAGTGATAATAGTCTAAGAGCATCGAAAAACAGTGTAAAGGAATTGATGAGAGCGCTTTTTATCAAAAGGACAGAATCAGGTGTTGATTTAAATAAGGTTTCATTAAAGTGTCAATACTCTGATTTTCATATAGGTATTATTACTGGTATTTTGAGGCATAGGGGAGAAGTTAAAAAAGACTTTGAAGAAAACTATACGCTCTTTACTCAACATCCGAGTTATAGTGATTTTATTTTTGAAAGAAATCGTAGTTGTACATACCCAGAATATTTCAAAGATGGAATGAATAATTTTCAAATGGCGTTGATCGAGTTCATTATTCAAAATCGTACAATAAATGATGTAGAGGTGCTTGAGAGTATAATAAACTCTAAGGCAGATTTGGAGTTTAAAAATGCACAAGGTCAGAATGGCTTTCAACTTATTGACGATTTTGATGCACCTAAAGAGAATCGAAGAGTGAGAAGTCGTCTTGAGAAAACCCTAAAAAAGTTATATAAGAAATACAAAGTTAGTAGAAAGTAAGGATAGTGGGAGTCTAGGCTCCCACTTTTTGACTTAGTTTCTTACAATCTTTTCAATATGAAGTTTTGCTTCTTCTCTATCCATGATTGGTAAATGAACAAATATACACGTAGACTTTACATTATTTTGATAAATATGATTTAAAGTCTTGAAGTAAAGAGAGTTACAAACAAAGTTTCCTGCATGATAACTTTTTTTGATCGTTGAACATATTTCTATGTTATCTAAGTTAAAATTTGTCCTAAGGGCAAGAGGTGCTCCTTCAATTATTTCTTGGTCTACCCTTAATGAATCAGCATTATCGGGAATTGTTGCATCTTCGATATTTTGTGCAATAATCTCCAGGCATATTTTAGATCTCTTTCTGGCCTCTCCTATGAGAATAATTTTATCGTAGTGATTTTTTTCTAAATGACTTTCAAGTACAGCAAATGATTTGGTATATTCGGTCGGGAGTATGACTTTGTCTATCTCTAAATTGATGAGCTCAAGAACCTCCTGAGATATGTTTGTTCTTTCGTTATTAAAAGGTTCAAATGCTGTTAATAAAACCTTCATTCTTGTATCTCTTTACGTTTGTAAACAAGTAAGAGTGCTTCAATGATAACCCAAAGTTGTGAAAGCAACAATAAGACGGCAAGTGATGTTAAAAAATAATTTTCTTTTGTCATAAAAAGATGAATGTTTTCAAATAGTCCGTATGATGTAATGAAAATGACAAAGATTGCAGGAATAACATAGTAAAAGTTCTTCTTTCTATTCTTAAAGAGAAAAACTGAAATGATAATTAAGGTAAGTCCAGCTAGCATTTGGTTCGTTGCTCCAAAGAGTGGCCAAATGATAAGTCCGCCTTTCCCGCCATCTCCTTGCATCATTAAAAGAAAAGCCGTTAAGACTGCTAAGAAAGATCCTATGAAACGATTTTTAAGTTTTGGAGCACCTACAGCTTCACCTAGTTCGCCAATAATGTAGCGTTGAATTCGACAAGCTGTATCTAAACTTGTAGCAGCAAAGGAGATAATCAGAACTGCAATCACAGTATGTGATACATTCTGAGGAATTCCTACACCGGATACAAAATTACCGGCACCCATAACAAAGGCACTGATTTTTGCAGATAGCCCATTGGCGTGACTCCACGAAGCATAGTGATTATGCCATAATTCTGTACTTTGAAAACCTGTCGTAACAGCAAGAGTTGCTAAGATGGCCAGAAGTCCTTCTCCAAGCATTGAACCATAGCCAATAGTTCTTGCATCTTTCCATGTTTTTACTTGTTTAGATGTTGTTCCACCTGAAACGAGCCCATGAAACCCACTAATTGCTCCACAGGCAATTGTGATAAAAAGAAATGGAAACATTGGTGGTGCACCAACGGGGTTAGCATTAACTGCAGGTGCAACAATTTCAGGGTTAACAATGAATAAACCAATGATCATTAAGGCAAGGCCAAGGAATAATTGATGTGAATTAATATAGTCTCTTGGTTGTAGGAGCATCCAGACAGGCAGAGTACTTGCGATAAAACTATAGATTAAAAGAAAACAGATCCATGCCAGAAGTGTATGTTCTCCAAACCATACATCTAAAGTTATAGGATAAAGTGTTCCTAGGTAGATCATGACAAAGAGACCAATCTGAGCAAGGATTGATGGAATTTTTAAACTTTTATTTTTCTTATTGATAAGAAAACCCATTACAATGGCAATAAATATTTCAAAGTTGACTGGTATGACTGAACTTGGAAATTTTATAAAGAGATTTGCAATGACCAGAGCAAAGACCGCGATCACCATCCATACTAAGAAGAATATGATAATAAGAAAGAGTGTTTTGACTCTTTTTCCTAACAGAGACTCTGCAACCTTTGCTATTGAGCCACCTTTATTTTTCATCGAGACGACAAGAGCGCCAAAGTCATGACTTGCTCCGAGAAAGACAACGCCACAGATAATCCATAAGACTGCAGGTAACCACCCCCATATGGCAGCGACAGCTGGACCTACAATTGGTGCAGCACCAGCAATGGAGCTAAAGTGATGACCAAAGAGAACTTCTTTACTAGTTGGGACAAAATCGATATCGTCACGAAACTCAGCAGCAGGTGTTAAAGTATTAGACACATCAAGCTTATCAAGGTCAAAAATATTCTTCGCGAGATGTCTTGCATAGAATCGATAAGCAAGAATAAAGAGCGTAAGTGCCCCAATTGCAATAAGACCTGCATTCATTAGTAACCTCTTTTTATTGTATTTTCTTGTCTAAATCTTAGACATAGTAAATTTATTTGTACAATTCTTTGTCAGTTAAACGCCTAAATAAAGAGTCAAAAGTGGCATCCTTATTGCTCCAGTCTACTTGATATTTATATTTAATCAATCTGTACGTGATGTGACGAAACATTTGGAGGTTCTATGAAGAATTTTAAGAGAGCACAAGCTCTTATGTTTACGCTTTTAATGGCGCAATCCCCAGCTACTCTTGCTAGCTACTACCGTTCAAATATCGAAGGTATCGATATTAGCGGTGCTTACCGTTCATCTATTGCTCTTGGAGACATTCAAAAGAAAGAATGTGGAAAGTATGCTCCTGATCAATCAGAAGATGATAGATTTTATGAAGACCAATGTGAAGAAGGTGTTCTAGCTGCTCACAAAATGGCTGAAATCTATGCAAAAGGTGAAGGTGAATATCTAGGTTGTTTTGATGGTTTCCAACAGGGACTTCATATCGGATTTAGATCTAATAACAGACCTTCAGCAGATCAATTAGCTCAAGAGAGAGCTTACCTTGCTGGAACTGAAATTAAAGAAGCTGTTGCAGCAGGTAACACTAAAGCTTCACAAGATTCAAGATATTCTTCAGAATCAGAAGTTATTGCAAGATTCAGAGATAACGTTAGAAAAACTCCAAGTGCACAAGTTAAAGCACCAAGTGATGACTATTCTGATGTACTTAATGTTCCTGCATTTGAAGGTTTTTCTAATGGATATGCAACTCAAGGTTTAGGTGGATCTTTTTCAGGTCCAATTAACGCTGGTTGGATTTCTTCTTCAGCATCACTAAACGATAGAATCACTGCTAGAGCTGCTTATGCAGAAAGATTAAGTATCACTGATATTTGTTCTCCTGGACCAGTTCTTTTTAACAATGGTCTTTCAAGGGTGTCTTTTTGGGATATCTTCTCTGCATATGGAGAGTATAACTTCAAAGACTATGGGTATAAGTCAACTAACAGAGCATGGAATAAATTCTCTTGTGAGTCTGACAGTGCAAACTCTGCTTGTGAAACACTTCCAGAATCTAGAACTTACCAAAATATTCAACCAAGAACTGAAAGAGTTACTGTTCAAACAGGAACTGAAGATGACTTAACTAAGCCAATCTATAAAGAAGTTCAAGCGAAAGATCCTGTAACTGGTGAATTAGTATTCAATGCAGATGGTTCGCCAAAAATGATTTTAGCTCTAGATGCTAATGGTAAGCCAATCGTTACAGGTTACGAGCAAAGGCCAACTTATGGTACAGAGACAAGAGTTATTGCTGGTTACTCAAAAGCACAACTTCAAGAAAAATTTGAAGAAGGTTTTAGAAAAGCATATCAACAACTAGTAAGAGATTACTTTGGACATGCTTTTGTTAAGGCACATTCAACTCAGAGAAAAACTGGTGAGATCGCTGGTAAAGCAATAGGTGCTAAAGTTGCTCAAGATATCGCTAAGCAAGAAGCATACGATGCTAAGTATAAGTTAGACTCTGCAACTGCATTTGCTAGAGAGTACGAAAGGCTCTTCGTTCTTGACTGGCAAAAGAACTTTGACCTATTCGTCAACAATCCAGTTGTTGAATTAGTAGGAATGGAAGTTGTAGGTAAAGATTCAGATGATATCTACAGAAGAGGTGAGTTCATTAGACCAATCCTTACTCTAAGAAACCTTGGTTTAGAAGATGGAAAAGTTAAGATCAATCTTGAAGGTTCAGGTGTTAACTCAAGCTCTGCTGTTTCTGATTCAAAAGTTGCTCCTGCATCGTTAATCTTTGACTATGATACTGATAAGTTCTTAGCTAAGATTTCTCCAGATGCAACAGTAAGACAAAGAACAACAGTTGTTGCTAGAGTTGATGCTCCAGGAACAAGCTCAGTTCTTCAACTTAAGGATACTGACTCTAAGCAGATTCTTATCAATGAAATCGCTGAAATTGATGGTAAGAGAGAGGAGATCTTCACAACAAAAGGTGAAGGTACAGTTTTCGTCGATGTTGTCAACCCTGCAACTGTAGAAGCTGGAACAATCGATGTAGAAGTAAGCCTTGATAATGGTGCAAGCTTCACTGAATCAATGATTCTTGGAAAAGCACAAAACGGTAAGCCTGCTGTTAAGTCTAACTTCCCAGTTAGAATCTCAGGAATCGATCCATTAAGATTTATCAAAGATGGTGGATTCTCAGGTATCGTATCAACGAAGCTTCCAACAGGTGTTGAACTTCACGCACAGAGAATTAGTATCTCAATTGACAGAAATAAAGAAACTGCTAAGTACTTCCACCAAGTAATTAACGGTGAAACTTCTAACTTTGGTAATCAGTCGCAAGAGAGTAGAACTGAAGCACTAATTGGAAAAATCATTTCTGAAACGCAAAAGGATATTTCAAGAGAAGTTGATTGGGATAGAGAAGTAGAATATAGAAATACTCTACTTGGAAGACTAGTTGTTGTTTACAGAAGTGCTAAGATTAATAACAACGTATCTGAATCTGCTCAACTTAAGTATGATGAGTTAGCGAGACAACTAGAGGCAATCTATGACAGAGTTGGAGATTACGAAGGTTACATGAAGCTTCTTAACGAACTATCAAGTGTAGAACTTGAAGAAAGAGGTAAGAAGGATAGAAAATAGAAAATTAATATTTGAAAAAGTAGGAATACGAAAGTGTTCCTACTCTTCAAAAAGTTTTCTAAATATTTCATAAAAATTTTATTTAATAGTGAGGGACTCAAATGAGTTCCTTTCTTTTTTTCATCCCTGTCCAATATATAAGCACCTGTTAAGATTGAGCTCAATAATTATTAAGTAAACTGGTCTTTAGAATAGTATTTACAGTAGGTTAGGTGTGGTTCTGTGGCCTGGTTCTTGCTGTTTATTCTGATAGAACAAGGACTATCTTATGATGAAGTTATTAATCACTTTTGCTCTATTACAATTCTCAGGTTTTGCCATGAAGCTTTCATTAGAGCACCAAGCAAATGTTCTTGATATAAGAGATCGTCTTAATCGTATCGTGGCCGATATTTATAAAATGGAGAGAGACTATAATTTACGTATGAGTCAAGAAAGAGAGCTTACGAAAATAAAAGGTCCACTTCTTGATATGAGAAATACAGCATCAAAACTTTATAGTGATGTCGTTTTAAAAAGAGACGTTAAAAAGACGAATAAGGTTATTATTAAAGATGATGTTCAATTCATGTCAGATCAAATGGTATTAATTATAAATAAGGTTGATATTGAGAAATTATTTAATCGTCGAACTGCGCGTCGCTTTTTTGAGGTCTCATTTAATCTAGAGAGTCTTCTTGATGCTGTATATGATGGAAAAAGAAAAGAGAGAAATCAAGCAATTTCAATTTATTCTGAAAAGCACAAGAATCGACAGGTTAGTTTTATCATTGAAGGTGAATATGAAGAATTTTATTATAATCTAGAAGAGTCAATTTCTAAGGTTGATAAGCTTGCTAAAAAGTTTAGAAGAATGGCAAGAAGGACTCAGAGAAGAGCAAAGAAGAGATATACCAAAATTGACCCTGAGCTAAAGAATATTACTAATATTGCTAGAGCTTTAAGAGAACAGTTAGAGAAGTTACAAGAAGAACTACTTGAAACACTAGCAGATGGTAAGAAAGTAAATCATCGTTTTACACAAAATAGTTATCTTGAAAGTCGAAAAATTCTTTCAAAACTCGTTGAAAGCTTCAATGGGCTCAAAAATCAAGATGTGGATACGAAACAAGAGGTATCTGTTCTTGTACAAAGTATCAATAAAGGTAATGAACAACTAAAGATTAGTGATTATAAGATTGATAGCATTGAAGTTTCAAACTTAACGAAGAAAACATTCGAATATCAAAAACCTAATGACGTTTGTCATATGACAAGTTCTCCTGGTCACTTATTATTACAAAAATCTAAGACTGACCGAACAGATCTCTTCGCAGACTTTGGTCAGAAGACATCACGTGGTATTCAACTTCTCGAACTCTTAAAGTTTGAAGATACGACGATAGATTATGGTCATGCTGAAGTTATTACTAAAATTAATAGTGGCCAGGACATTCAAACTTGGAGCTATTATCCTTGGATGTTTAATAGAGGTAAGCAAGAAACTGAGCATAGACCACCATTTGTTCATATGTCTGAAGGATGGACTTGGTGTCCTTACTGGTTTGATGAAGATGGTAAGAAGGTTGTTGATTGTAAGCACTACACTAACGATTACCGTACAAATTACACAGTTTACAATGTAAATGCTTCAAGCCTGGAAAAAGAATTAAAGAGAAAGGAAAAAGCACTTAAGAAAGTGGATAATAAAGAAAACTTTTTTAGAAAGGGACTTGCTGTCTGTAGTGATTTTGTTAATTGGGCCTTTGATAATGTTATTACCTCTAATTGGAATTTCATTCCTGGAGTAAAAAAACTTATTCAAGCTGTTTATATTCCTGAAGGTTGGCAAACACCTGATAACTTAGCTGATTCGTACATGACAGATAAAGTTTGTGAAATTAAAAAAGGCGAGCTTATTTATCCACTCGAGATGAATTTAAGAGATCTCATCGCAGATGTGATGATTAATCGTACATCCAAGCGTAAGGAGATTTCAGAGCATGCTGAGCGTGTTTATGAAGAACTTAAAACCGAAGGTCTTATCGATCATAGCGATGAAGCAACAGCAGACGTCGTTGTCTTTGAACAATATGTTGATAAAGTAACAGAAGACCTTCTTGACTGGTAAAGGCCCTTATCAAAGAAATCTCCTTCGTGTACAGCCCTTGTACATGTGTATGAAAACTTTACAAGAGTGATTGTAGTAGATGCTGCGATGAGCTATATTAAGTGTAGATATCACCCTTGGAGGTAGAAATGTTTAATATAGGAGATTACGCGGTTTGCCCAGGTCATGGCGTTGGTCAAATTGTCGACATGGAAGTTAAGGAAATCGGAGACCAGAAACTATCATTCTATATGGTTAAAATTATAGCAAATGGTATGACGGTTATGGTTCCAACAACATCAAAAGACGGAATCCGTACATTAGTAGAACAAAGTGACATTGATAGTGTTTATGATCTATTAAATGACCACGATGTTAAAGTCGATAACTCAACTTGGAATAGAAGATATAGAGATTATATGGAAAAGGTAAAGACTGGATCACTTCTAGAAATTGCTGATGTTCTTCGATCACTTTATCTTCTTAAAAATACGAAGAACTTATCCTTTGGTGAAAAGAAAATGTTGGAGCAATGTCGTGACTTAATTGTACAAGAATTTACAATTAAAAATGGTCAAGCAAAAACAGAAATCGAAAGTAAGATCGAGAGCTGTTTTCCTGAGCAAGCTCAACAATAACAAATTAAATTCAATTAAGATATTCAAAGGGGCTAGTTAGCCCCTTTTTTTATTTTACCGATCTCTTTTAAAATATTGTCCGCCTTCTGCGAAAGTTCGCCGTAGAGCTCAATATTTCCATTTCTCTGAGCATTCATGGCCTGTTCTAATAATTTTGCATATTCTTTTTCTAGTTTCTTTTTAGGGTCTGATTTAAATAATCCAAACATTGGCACCTCATTTTTGATAAGTATATCAATAATTTAAGGTAGCTTAGTTCTACAAATGTTACTTTTTGTGCTATTTTATTCCTATGTTTGATTTAAAATCTAAATTTAGCCCTACTGGGGATCAGCCTGAAGCAATCAAAAAATTAGTTGAGGGCTTCAATAATAATGAACATGAACAAGTTCTTCTCGGAGTCACTGGATCTGGTAAGACCTTTACTATGGCAAATGTCATTCAAAAGCTTGGTAAGAAGACTCTCGTTCTGGCCCATAATAAAACACTTGCCGCTCAGCTCTATGCTGAATTTAAGGAATTCTTTCCAAACAACGCGGTTGAATACTTTGTCTCTTACTATGACTACTATCAACCAGAAGCATATGTAGTAGGGACTGATACCTATATTGAAAAAGATGCATCCGTTAATGATGAAATCGATAAATTAAGACACTCAGCTACTCGTTCTTTAATGGAGCGTGATGATGTGATTATTATTGCAAGTGTGAGTTGTATTTATGGTATTGGCTCTCCGGATGAGTATGATGCTCAGAAGACAACTCTCTTTGTTGGAGATGAAGTTGATCGTGATGATCTTTTAAAGCGTTTAGTTGAAATACAATATCAGAGAAATGATATCGAATTTTCTCGTGGTACTTTTCGCGTACGAGGGGATATTGTCGAAGTTTTTCCAGCGCACGAAGATGCTAATGTCATTCGACTTGAGTTCTTTGATGAAGAGCTTGAATCGATTTCTATGGTCGACCCACTACGGGGAAAGATTTTACAAAGTATGCAAAAGGTTACGATCTACCCTAAGTCTCACTATGTTGTTGGTCGAGATAAATTAGATCGAGCTATTGAAACGATTAAGGAAGAACTACTTCATACTTTGATTGACCTCAAAGATAAAGAAAAGTTAGTTGAGCATCAAAGACTTGAGCAAAGAACGATGCTTGATCTTGAGATGCTTGAAGAGATGGGCTTTTGTTCGGGAATTGAAAATTATTCTCGTCATTTAACAGGAGCAAATGAAGGAGATCCACCTCCAACTTTAATTGACTTCTTTAAAAAAGACTTTCTTATGATTATCGATGAATCTCATATCACAGTTTCTCAGGTTGGGGGGATGTATCGAGGAGATAGAGCGAGAAAAATGAATCTTGTGGATTTTGGTTTTCGTCTTCCTTCAGCTCTTGATAATCGACCTCTAAACTTTGGGGAATTTGAAAAAAAGCTTGATGATGTTCTCTACGTTTCAGCAACTCCTGGAAAGTATGAACTTGAAAGAACTCATGGTGAATTCGTAGAGCAGGTCATTAGGCCAACAGGTCTTCTTGATCCAGAAGTTGAAGTAAGGGATGTAAATACTCAAGTTGATGACATGCTTGTGGAGATAAAGTCGGTTATAAAAAATGGTGGAAAGATTCTAGTGACGACTCTTACAAAGAAGTTAGCAGAAGAGCTGACATCATATTATAAAAGTGTCGGAATCAGGATTCGTTATCTGCATTCAGATATTGATACCCTTGAGAGAATGGAAATTATTCGCGACCTTCGCCTTGGCGAGTTTGATGTTCTGGTAGGGATTAACCTTCTACGAGAAGGGCTTGATATTCCTGAAGTGAAACTAGTTGGAATTCTAGACGCTGATAAAGAAGGATTTTTGCGTTCTGAAAGATCTCTTATTCAAACTATTGGTCGAGCTGCCAGAAATGCGGAAGGACGGGTTATTCTTTACGCAGAAAAAATGACAAAGAGTATGGTAAAGGCGATTAGTGAAACCAAGAGACGTCGTGAAATTCAAGAAGCCTATAATACGAAACATGGTATTACTCCGCAGACAATTCTAAAAGAGGTTTCTGGCGGAGTTATCGAGACTCTTCGTGGAAAGAAAAAAGGCAAGAAGCGCAAGAAGGTTGATGTGGTTTTCTCACAAGAAGAAATAAAAAAGCGAATCAAAGATCTAAAAGTTGAAATGAAAGAAGCTGCCAAAGACCTTCGCTTCGAAGATGCTGCCAAGATTAGAGATGAAATCAAGCAGTTGAATGAGTCGATGTTACTGCTTTAGGTACGAGGTTACTTTTGGGACTAGTTGCTCAATAGATTTTTACTTCGCACTAAGACCATCACTTAAGGTCGTTTTATAGGCCTTGTACGATGGAATTAGACCAAAGAAAGTTCCAAGTGAGATAAAGGCGAGCACAGTAAGAAGCTCGTCTTTAATTGGCAATGTGGACTTAATATAAATACCAAATTCTCCCTCAATTATTGGCCCGGCTAGTGAGAGACTTAGGTACTGAATACAGATTCCAAGTGTTGCACCTAGTATCGTGATAATAGCCGCTTCACTTAGAATGAGCGCAAAAATACTTTTTGCAGAAACTCCTAGAGATCTTAAAATAGCCATCTCTTTTCGTCTCTCATTTAATGAGAGGTAGATGAGAATGAGGATTGATAAAAATCCAAGAACAGTAACAAGTACATTGATAACGATAAAAGCTAATTCAACCTTATCAAGAATTCTCCATAGCTGAGTTAAGGTCATTGCTGGAATAATAGCGGTTAGAGGTTCGTCTTCAAAGGTTGCAATAAATCTTTGGAGATGAAGTAGGGCAATACGATTCTTTGTTCGAAGAATAAAGGAAGTTATTTGCTCTGGAGCAGTGGACCCTTGCCAACCGGCATGTATCGCCTCCATTCCTTCTAAGTTAATATAGAGAGATTTATCAATTGGTGTAACTGTGTTCTTTAGTATCCCAACAACTTTAAAAGGGGAATCATCATGATTCATCATTGAGACTTTCTCTATCCCGTGACTAAGAATGACCTTGTCACCAAGTTTATGCTTGAGTTTCTTAGCAACAGTTGCACCAAGGATAACATCAAACTTGGTCGCTAGTTGAGAACCCTGGTTGATCACAACCTTTTGATCACCATTAAATTGGTAATGCTTAAAGAAGTTTTCATCAGTGGCAACAACTCGATAACCTTTATATGAGTCACCTAGAGAAATAGGAATCGTCCAAGCTAGCGCAGGATGATTCTTAAAGGTATTATAAGATTTGATTGATATATTATTAGTCGGTGAGCCGATATGAAAAATAGTGTAGAGAAGTAGTTGTAGGGGGCCTGAACGAGCGCCAACAATTAAGTCAGCATTGCTTATTGAATTGGTAAAACTATCCCTCACTCCAGTTTTAATTTTTCCAACTCCTAAGAGGAGAGTGATACTAAGGGCGATCGAGAAAATACATAAAAATGATGTAAGCTTTCTTTTGCGAAATGATCTTAGAACGAGATACTTAAGCATGGCTTCCATCCTTAAGTGAATCCATTCTAATTACTTGGTCAAATCGATTGATGAGTGTTTCATCGTGACTAACAAAAAGAATCGTAAAACCACTTTTTTCTTGTTGATTGAAAAGATAGGAGAGCAATGCTTCTCTATTTTCATGATCAAGTGCTGAGGTTGGCTCGTCTGCGATTAATATATCAGGGCTCTTGATTAATGCACGAGCCGCAGCGACTCTTTGTTGTTGGCCGATACTAATCTCAGTAGCGCTCTTATTTAAAATTGCTGAGATATCTAATTCTTCAGCAATTTCGTGTATTTTTTTATCAGTCTCAGATTTATTCTTCTTTTGGTTAATAATTGTTGGCAGGAAGATATTCTCGTAAACACTTAAGTAGGGAATAAGATTAAAACTTTGAAAGATATAAGAGATATGTTTACCTCTAAAGAGATCTTTCTTCGATTTTGAAAGTGCCGAGAAATCAGTATCAAGTATTTTAATCGAGCCATTTGCGCTCTCAATAATTCCTGATATAAGGTTTAATAGTGTCGTCTTTCCTGAGCCACTCTTTCCAAGAATAATAGCCTTTTGACCTTTCTCAATGTTTAAACTTTCAATATTGAGAAGGGCTGGACCGTTATTATAAGCGAATTTGAGATTACTTAATTCAATATGACTCATTGATTTGCGACTTCCTTCACAGAGTCTGCTAAAAGGACAAAAGTACCTTCCATTTGTAATGGATCCAAGGCCTTTTTATTTGTCTTTTTTGAAAGCTGTAATTTCCCTTTTACTTGTACTGGGATCATTTCGGCTTTTATCCCTGATGTTTTTTGCATTTTTACTTTAATAATCATATTTGCAGGTGGAGGAGGCACGTGAGCACAGGTTGGAACATAGGGAATTAATAAAAACTCTGTTATTTTTTTTACAGAATACTCAATAGGCAACATAAAGCCTTTTATTTGAATATTGTTATTTATTATTTTCCTGAAGTCTTTTACATCTCTCTTGTCAGTAGAGCCATAGTTATTTAAAAGATTCCAGTTCACATTATAGGAGTCGTCTTTATTTTGAGTAAGTTCAGTTCTAACTTTTTGCATTTGTGGAAGATTGTGGTTTTCATTATTATGTTTACTAATAATATCCCCAATCGGGTCATACATTTTTGCATGAAGGCTAGATGCAAATAAAAGGAAAATTATAATAACGCTTTTAATGATGATGACCCTCATGACTTTCAATTTCTCTCTTTATTGCTGAAATTGATTCGATGTATAAAAATATTTTTTGAAAATCATCTTTAAAATGTGCATGTTTTGTTAACTGTTCATCTTGTAGCGTGATTCTCTGTAATATTAGCTTTTTTCTTTCTATTGCGCTAATTTTTTCACTCTTTAATTTATTATCAACTTTAATGATTTGAGCTTTTATTTGCTTTAATTTCTTTTGATGGGATTTGATTTGTGCCTCAATCCATTGAGTTTGAGACTTAAGAGTCTCATTCGCTTGATCTAAAATAAGAGATTCTTTTTGTACGTTAATTGTCTTCGTG
>CAWUIU010000033.1:0-15313 GCA_963922285.1 uncultured Oligoflexia bacterium
CACAGCTCTTTCAATTTATCACACTGTTTATTATTGCTGGGATAGGTTATTACCTATTTCATAATACTCAAGTAAATTTAAAAAAACAGAATATCGCTACAGGATTTGGCTTTTTAGAGTTTGAGGCTGGTTTTGATATTGGTGAAACGATGATCGAATACTGGTCGGATGACTCATATAAAAAAGCAATATGGGTAGGAGTTTTAAACACACTAAAAGTTGCGGTTATTGGAAATATCTTTGCAGTCATCTTTGGTGTTCTCATCGGCCTTACTCATTTAAGTCCTAACTATCTCTTAAGAAAAATTACTGGATGGTTTATTGAAACCATTAGAAATGTTCCATTGCTTTTACAATTATTCTTTTGGTACGCACTTTTTACTGAAAATCTACCAGGAGTAAAGCAGGCGATAAAATTATTACCACATACGTTCTTATCTAATAGAGGTCTTTATTTGCCAATTCCTAAGGACACTTATGTTTTTGGTATGAGTTTTCTAGCTCTGATAATAGCGGGTCTTATCTATTACATACTTGATAAAGTTCGTGATAGGAAAGTGATTGAGACAGGTGTATCAAAGCCCTTGATGGAAAAACTAAATTACCTGGTCTTTCTTCTTCCTGTTATTGTGTGGCAAGTGATGGGGGGACCGACAGAAATGGATCTTCCAAAACTTATGGGCTTTAACTTTAATGGTGGTTTTCATTTATCCCCAGAATTTAGTGCACTCTTGCTAGGACTTGTGATTTATACAGCTGCTTTTAATGCTGAGATTACGAGAGCTGGGATTTCTTCTATTGATAAAGGTCAATGGGAAGCGGCTCATTCTCTTGGTTTGAGTAAGTCAGACTCTTTGAAAATAATTATTTTACCTCAGGCCTTAAGAGTGATGATACCGCCGTTAACGTCTCAAATCTTAAACCTAACGAAGAATAGTTCACTGGCCGTTGCTATTGGGTATCCAGACTTTGTCTCGATTACAAATACGACCATGAATCAAACTGGTCAGGCTATCGAATGTGTTTTTATTATTATGCTAATTTATTTAACTCTATCACTTAGTACAAGTTTTGTAATGAATCTTGTGGCGAAGCGATATGCGATTGTTGAGAGGTGATAAGTGAGTTCTAAGATCGATTGGTTTATCAATGATTTTCCAAAATGGTTAAAGAAGAATCTCTTTAATACTCCGAATAATTCTGTGGTTTCTATTTTTGTTCTTGCTCTCGCTGCTAAACTCTTTGCATTCTGTATGGACTGGTTTCTATTAAATGCCACATTTTCAGGAGATGCAGCAGCTTGTCGTAAAGCTAGTGGTTTTTGTTATCCTTTTATAAAAGAGAAGTTTGAATTTATTATCTTTGGTTTTTATCCACGAGAACTACTTTGGCGACCGACAGTTGCGATGATTATTCTCATCGGATCATTTATCTATGTAAAAGAACCAAAACGATGGAGTAAAAACTCTCTGTATATTATGTGTGCTTCATTCTTTATGTACTTCTTTCTTTTAAGGGGTGGTCTTGGAATGGAAGTTGTTACTAATGATAAGTGGGGTGGTCTACCTCTTACTTTAATGTTAGCAACGATTGGGATTATCTTCTCTTATCCTTTTGGTATTATGCTTGCTCTTGCCAGAAGAAGTAATCTCAAAATTTTAAAGACACTCAGTGTAGCTTATATTGAGTTAATTAGAGGAGTACCTCTCATTTCGATTCTCTTTATGAGTTCTGTCATGTTTCCTCTCTTTCTTCCTGATGGAGTGACAATTGATAAATTACTTCGTGCTCAGGTTGCGATTATTATGTTTGTTTCAGCTTATATGGCAGAAGTTATTCGAGGTGGTCTTGCCTCCATTGATAAAGGGCAGTATGAAGCTGCTCATTCTCTTGGTTTAAGTTACTTTCAAACCATGCGCTTTATTATTATCCCACAAGCAATTAGAGTAGTAATCCCGCCGACAGTAAATACGGCGATTGGTATGTTTAAGGATACTTCTCTGGTTCTTATTATCGCTCTCTTTGACTTACTAAATACTACAAAATCTTCGCTTAAAGACTCTGACTGGTTAGGTTTCTCTGTTGAAGCCTATGTCTTTGTGGCGTTGATATACTTTGTTTTTTGTTACTTTATGTCAAAGTATTCAAAGAGATTAGAAAATGAATTTGGAATTAAAAGTAGATAAGGATTTTTTATGTCTGATAAAAACATGATTGAACTAAATGGAATTAACAAATGGTATGACGATTTTCATGTCTTAAAAGATGTAAATTTAAAAGTTAAGGAAAAAGAAAAGATCGTTATCTGTGGTCCTTCAGGTTCTGGGAAATCAACGATGATTAGATGTATTAATCGACTAGAAGAATTTCAAAAGGGAAGCCTTATCGTTGATGGAGTTAATTTAAATAATAATGTTAAGAATATAGATTTAGTGAGAAAGGATGTTGGGATGGTTTTTCAACACTTCAATCTTTTTCCTCATCTCTCAATTCTTGATAATCTTATTCTCGCACCAACAAGAGTAAAACAAATTCCGAAAAAAGAAGCTACTGAATTAGCAATGAATTACTTAGATTTAGTTAAAATTGCTGATCAGGCCCATAAATTTCCAGGCCAACTTTCAGGTGGTCAAAAACAACGTGTAGCCATTGCTCGATCTCTTTGTATGAAACCTAAAGTTCTGCTTTTTGATGAGCCTACTTCTGCTCTTGATCCAGAAATGGTTAAGGAAGTTCTTGATGTTATGATCAATCTTGCAAATGAAGGAATGACCATGCTTTGTGTGACTCATGAAATGGGTTTTGCCCGGGAAGTTGCAGATCGTGTGATTTTTATGGATGCAGGAACGATTATCGAAGAAAATACACCTGATGAGTTCTTTGATAATCCACAAAATGAAAGAACAAAGAACTTTCTTTCACAAATTATTCATTAGTCACAAGATATTAGTCACTTATAAACACATAAATAAGTAAATTTAATATATATTATTTACCATAATCTTGTTTCAAGTTATTGTGTTCAGGCTTATCAACCTGGAAAACACATTAAAAAACTATTCTTTAGTCTCTTAATGATAGGTGCGACCTTTTCGAATACTTATCAAAGTCCACAAAGTCTAATGGAAGATTATATCTTCTCTAACAAGAAGAAGGACTTTCAAACTGATGCTCTTTTAATTATTAAAGATGGCGAGATTGTTTATGAGAAATATGTGAAAGGCTACACTAAGTCAACACCACATTTTGCTTGGTCTGTTTCTAAAGCAATGACAGGGACTCTTATCGGTCGTGCTATTCAAGAAGGTGATTTAAAATTAAATGATCGACTTTCAGATATATTACAAGGCTATGAGGATATTTTTGATGCCGATGAAAGAAAGAAAGAGATTACTGTTGATCACATCATGAACTGGGCATCGAGTTTTGATTATATTGAAGCATATGAAGAGGCCGAGAAGTTTACTGATTCATCTGTATTGCAACAACTCTATGGCAAGAAAGCTTCTAAAGATATGACAAAGTATCTTTTATCTCACGATATGGTTACTGATGCAGGTAAGGCCTATCGTTATTCAACTGGAGATACAACATTATTAACTTCAGTTTTAAAAGATGTTTATCCTGATGATAAAGATAACTACCCTTGGACATTGCTATTTGATGAGCTTGATATGAAAGATGTTACTTGGGAAAGAGATGCCAGTGGTACTTTTGTTGGTGGATCTCATCTCTTTGTATCAGCCAGAGACATTGCTAAAGTTGGAACACTTTATTTAAATAATGGAATGTATGAAGGTAGAAGACTTCTACCAGAGGGTTTTGTTGAGTATTCAACAAAGATGAATCCTGTCTATCTTGATAATCTTCAAAATAATCCGGATGATCTCACATTCAATCGTCAAGCTCCAGCAAGACAATGGTGGCTAAACCGAAGCTTTAAAGATCCTTCTGCTGCTATTTATGCAAATGCACCACTTGATACATTTATGGGTATTGGGCATTGGGGACAAATGTTGATTGTTATTCCATCAGAAAACTTAGTTATTGTGAGGTTTGGTGAGGACCGTAAGGGACGAATTGATCGTAACACTATGTTTGGTCTTATATTTAATTTCCTAAAAAGTGAGGGGCTATAATGAAAGCAATATCTAAAACTTTTATCTTTTTATCCTTTGTCTTTTCACTAACAGTTTCTGCAGGAAGTATTAGAGAAGAACTTCATTCTGGTTTAACTGATATTGGTTCTGGAAGTGGGACAAAACAAATGTGTTCATGTCTCTTTGTTATGAAGCAAAGCGAAAGTTTTTGTCGTAAGTTTAGCCGAGAAGTTCTCATTATTGATATTCTCGACCAGCATTATGTTAATAAAGACAAGAAATCAGTAACTTCCACCATTGGCTTTTTCTTCAACAAGAGAACAGCAAAGTATATGGGAAAAAAGCACGGCTGTACCCTAATTTAGTGCTTCGCGCATAAATATATTTTTTGTCAACTTTTCTACTCGGGAATTGCCATTTTTCATTTTCATCGTTAGGCTAATCCAAATTTATATTTGGGGATAATGATATTATGAGAAGTAACTTTGTCATCAGTGTTTTTACGCTGAGTTTCGTATTTTTTACATCAATCACTCTTGCAGATGCACAAACATTCAATCGTCAAGTAGGGGAGCCTGAGTGTATTGTTGAGGCAAAGAGATGTTCTTATTTAACAGTTAATGTTACTGGTAATCAATTTGTCACAAGAGTGACGAATCAACTTTTCCCAAGACAGTCGATATTTTTCACAGATGAGAGCTATCTTGAAGTTGAAAGAGGAAACCTTGTGGTTTTCTGGTTTGAAAGTGAAGATATTTTAAAAAGGTTTAAGTTACTTATTCCTGTTATTGATGCCCTTGAATCTTTTAAACCTGCAGATATGGTTAAAGTAACGACAGATATTTTAGAAATGACTGAAACTGGTTTAAAAAACTTTAGAGCGCAAATAAGTGCTGTTACTGCAAGGCCCGTTGGTAATGATCGTGACTTCGATGTAAATATTGGAGATGCAACTACTGGTGACTTAAACTTAAATGTACCGCTTAAGACTGTTGATCTCTCTGTTCTTCTAGGTGGCGCTAGTGTTAAAAAGTATACAAGGAAAGCAATTACGAATGAATCTTATGTTTCAAATTCAGAAGATCTAAACTTCTCACAAACAACTCTTGTTCCTATTGAAGGACCATCAGGAATTCTTGAAAAGAAAACAGGTCTTGAAATTGACGGAACTGTTTCAATTGAAAGAGACAATAGCGATCTCGTAAAACTTACAAATTTTGATCTGAAATACTCAAAAGAAGTGATTAATCCAGTTGATGCTACTCAGATGTCGATTAATACTCTTGATCTTGATCGAAAGTCTTTATTCCTTTATCGTGGACTAACTCAGACTGCTGTAAAGAGTGTATCATCAGTTCAAACTTCCGATCGTTCCGGCCAGTTAAATGGCATCAATCGCGCAATTGGTGAGGAGTACAATAAACTTCTCATTATGGTAAGAGCTGAGACAATTAGTCATGATGATATTGCTGCTGAGGCGAGAAGAATCGCTGATTCTAATATTCAAGGAGAGTTTTCTGAAGATCAAATTAGAGAGTTTCCAACTGATTCAGTTGAACTCAAAGAGATCTTTGAGAATATTAAGCCTTTTACACGTTTTGATACAACAGGTGAAAGAATTGTTGGTTTTAAGCTTGATCAAAAGTACGCTCGTCTTGAAAATTATAAGAAGAGATTTGATATTAAGATTAAAGGAGGCGGGATTAAGCAACAGGCTAACCGTTCCCTAGAATCCTTAATGACAAAGGGGCTCATCCTTAACGATGTCAGCCAAAATTATTATGATCGAAAGTTTATTAAAATTAAAGTTACTATTAGGGAGTTCATAAAGCGTCCAAAACCAGGCCAGAGAAGATTTTCTAAAAGAGTAACACTTTACTATAACCCACAGACAAATGAATTCTTATAAGCTCTATGAAAATGAGACTTATATTTCTAATATTCATCTGTCTTAGTTCCAAGGCCAAAGTACCTAAGGGACTTCCAAGTTTTGACTCGATCATTTCTGAGTTAAGGGGGCCATTTGAGGCAAAGTTTCTTGAGTTACCAAAGAACTTCATTCAAGATATCAGAAATAACTCAGCGACTTATGTTAGTAACTCTGACTTTAAATGTAATGGGAAGAATATCCCAGCAAAAGAGGAATTAGCTTTTATTGGTCTTCAGTCTGATCTTGATGAAGAGAGAAAAGTTCTAACAGAAATAGGAACGTTTCGTGGTTGTAATAAAGGACTTGAGATTAGAGAAGAGTTTATTTACCAAGGTGAGGATATTAAGAAGACTTCATTTAAGAAATACCTTGCGGGTAAAATAAACTTTAGTCTCTTTAAATACGATAGTTTCAAGTATCGAATGAAATTTTCACAATCGGATCTACCATTTGTTACATTCGAGTCAAAAAAAATGGATGGTGGACACTTCGTCGTCATAAAACTTTATGAGCAAAGAATTATGACCATGAGAGTGAAGAAGTTAAATGATAAGGATTATGATTATCTCGTCACTTACTATCCGTATGAAGTGATTCGACGTTTCTATCAAATCACTGTTGACATTGAACAATCAACAATGCTGGTAAGAGAAAGAGACGGAAAGTACTTTTATTTTAGTTCTCAGTTGGGACAAATTTCAGAGTTTGATTTTGCATCTTACTTCAATGACATTATTATTCAGACAGCTCTTGGCTCATTTTCTGGGACAGTGAAATTTGCTCTTTCCGGTTTTCCTGCAACTCAGCAGATAAGTGCTGGTGGTCAGAATAGTCGGTTGATTGATGAGCTTAACCTTGCCTTTGTCCAATTGTTAAATAGAGACTTAGAAAGAATCCGTGTTCTTCTTCTTCAATATATTGAAGCAGCGAAAAATAATTTGATTATCGATCAGAGGCCTAAGGAATAATGAAGACTTTTTTAGCAGTCCTACTTTCTTTTTCACTTAGTGCTGCTAATTTAGAAGTCTTTCCCGAGTTTCACCCAACGCCCAGATCAATTCTCGATGATTTACTTAGACGCCTAAAAACAGGTTTCTTACGCTTTAAGGATGGTGCAATCGTTGATGAACTGGATAATGGCTGTATACGTATCAATAAATACGGACTTGATACTTGGCAGTGCTATAAGTATGAGTTGGTTGATAATGGGGACGAGTTTCAATATCATTCCTATGAATTACGATTTGAAATCTGGGATGTTACTCGAACACTTTATATTCGCTCCTATAATGAACAAAAACCTTTTTCAGAAGCGGATATTAGATATTTAAACTTCGTAAAGAAAGACGAATCATTTGATATTGTTTTCTCTGATAGGGCAATGCGGGTAAAGCATCGAACTTCTGAGAAAGGATTTTCCTTTTCTTTGATAAATGAGAAAAGTCCTTATCAAATAAGTTATGAGCAAATTGACTCTGAAAATCGATATATGCAGTTTCTAGAAGTTACTTGTAACGTTTGCTCTTTGAAGGGATATCGAGTAACAGCGAGTCGCATTCAAAATGATCTCTTTGAGTTCTTTTATCAAAAGCAAGATGTTGCTGACTTTGCTCTTCCTTCACAATATTCAAGATATATATTATACGGCGTGACGACACCCATCGAAAGAGAAGCCAGTCGAATAGATCTCGGTTATCCTAATTTCTGAGGATGAGTATGGATCAGTTTGGTTTGTTTGGTCAAAATGAAGTTAATGAAGAAGTGATAATCGATTATGATGGTCAATGTATTTATTATCCAAACTTTTTTAGTGAAGATTTCTTTTCTCCGTTAAATGAATTAATAAATTGGCGTCAGGATAAAATTACACTCTATGGTAAAACACACAATGTTCCCAGGCTTCATGCTTGGTACAATGATGATGATCAAAGTTATTCTTACTCAAATATTAATCTGCCTGTAAATTCATTTATTAAAGAGTTAAATATAATACGTACAGAAATCGAAACAAAACTAGGTGAGAGGTTTAATAGTTGTCTTTGTAACCTCTATCGAGATGGAAATGATTATGCTGCTATTCATAGCGATGATGAGACAGAACTAGGAAAAAATCCTATTATAGCTTCTGCAAGTTTTGGTGAAGAAAGAAAATTTGTCTTAAAACATAGAACGAATAGAGGGATTGAAAAGAAGGAAATTCTTTTAGAGAATCGATCTCTTGTTCTAATGAAAGGGCCACTACAACATCATTGGAAACATGAGTTAACCAAAACAAAGAAAAAGATTGGCCCTCGGGTTAATTTAACATTTCGAAATATTGTGACATAGGAAGAGGTAATGGAAAGAGTTATCGAAGATATTTATGACTTTAAAGATTATCGTACTTTATTAAATCGTGATTTTCAAAAAAGGAGTCTCGCTAATCCAAAGTATTCTCTTCGTGGGCATCGAATTGAATCAAAAATATACGATATGGAAAACTAAGAATAACTCGTGTGAGTTATAAGGCTATCATCAAAGATATTACTCTTTACACAAATGTCAAAATTCCTCCTCTTATAGGTTGAGAATTCTGATTCGTTTATATTTAAACTACATAATAAATTTGCTCTCCCTAAAAAGAAGTCGACCTTTTCAGGAGTCATCTTGTTCTAAAGAAAATGCTCTTATTACTTATTCAAAGATGGTGAAAGGCTTCTATAGTAATTTAAGAAAGCTCTTTTCAGGTATACTAAATATACAACAAATCAATCTTTATTCAAATAGCGATTTGGTACAAATTTTGTCATAAAAGTTGCTTATAATTACTATGTTGAAAAGAACATATTCTGTAAGCACTTGTTTAGTCTTAGATTTAGTGTACAAGCTTTTTACAGATACAAAGCATTTTAGTGGAGACAATATTTGCAAAAGAGTTTGAATTTATATTTTTTGGTTAAATTCAAAATTTTTATTTTGGTATCAGTATTTCTTCAATCAAATATATTAATGGCAGCTGAAAGTACATATATCAGTTCCGATGAGATAAATTGTCACGGTGGTAGTGAGTTGCCGTGTTATGATCAGTATTACTGTCAAATTCTTAGAAAACTTTATAATGATAGCTCTCTTAATTGTGTTGAACATAAGAAAAAATATTATAGCAATCATATTAGCTATAATGGTTATTCGCGATATAAACTCCATGCAGATAAAGTTGATACTGTTATTATTTCCATACATGGTTTATGGGGAGATTCTAGGCAATTTTATAAAATGCTTAACGAAAACACTTCGGTTTCCCACGAACTAAATTTCAATTCTATTGAACTAACATTACCTGGGCATATCAAAACCTACTATGAAGAGATTAGTGTTTATGCCCAAAATATAAATAAAGAACCTCCATTCGCACCTTATCAGGAATGGATTGACGCACTTGAGGAAACTTTACTCCTTACAAACAAATTAGCGGATAATGTGATTGTTGTTGGATAATCTACAGGAGGTTTATTAGCTACGATAGCAGGTATTAGATACCCTGACTTGGTATCTCAAATTGTCCTAATCGAACCAGCATTACAAGTTAGACCTTTAATGAATTTCGGAGTGTGTCTTAGTGATGTAATTGTTCCTCAATCATTCATAGAGACTTTGGGAAAGGCCATTGGTTTAGGAGTACCAGATGGTGTTTCAATAAAAATGGGCTGTGAAGTTCAGAAATTAGCCGATGAAATATTTGAGAGAAAGTTCACTAACAAAAGAAGAACTGGTCGTCCTGGTAGTGGTCTCGAATATAAGGAAGACTTTAATATCTATACTGAAGTCGCACGAAAAATCAATATGCCTCTTATTATGTTTAACAATGAATATGATCGAATTGTTACGCCAAAAGCAAATAAGTTCTTCTTTAATGGACTAAAGAGATCTAGTAGATATATATCTATTAATAGTGATAAAAAAATGCCTCATGGTAGAATAACAGATTTAAAGGCTGACTTTTTAGCAGATGAATTAGCAAAGTTTACTTATTTTAACAATCCACACATTCCAATTGGAAAAGTATTCTTGCACAAGTTATACACACAGTTAAAAAAATTTAAGAATGTCGGATGCTATGAAGGATATTCTCTTTTAAAGTGTGTAGAGCATCGATCTGAGATAAATTCTAAAAAGAAAAAGTTTATTAGTGACTTTTGTGAAGTTCTTAGTGATACAGACAAGTGTATTGAGCTTAAAGATATTTTAGAAGGTTATGACGAGCTTTATATTAAATTTATGAAGGTTTGGGAAGCTGAAGGAAGAGGTGCTTCTTTTAAAAATATTAAAAGAGTTGTAGAAGAAAAAAATAATGATTATTACCAATGGCTTTTTCTTGAGGAAAGAATCAGGCCATTTGAAGAGAGAGTAAATATTTTCAAATAAGGAATGTGTCAGTAAAAAATATCAGTTTTAATGGCATGTACGGAAACAAACTTTGCTAAACATCGCTCTATTCTCAATCCATCCTATATATACATCTTTTGCTGTCATCGTCCGTTTAAACTTAGCTGATAACGAATCATCTCGGAGAGTGTTAGTATATACTTAGGTATAGCCGGGCTATCTGTAAAATGCCCAAATGGTTTCACACGTATTACATTTTGTATTTCTCAGATCTTCTTGTTCCTGTTCATCTTTGATATACAAGCTGTTTCCTGTATTCCTTTTAGTTTCTATAAATAGTGAAAACCTCATTAAAGTCTTTTATTAGTGAGCTTTTTAATAATGTGAGTATCATTTTACATTCTAAGTGAATTTTAGAAATCTTACTTAACAGCATTGATAGAAGCGTGTGTAATCTAGTTTACAAAGGAAAAACAAATTTTAAAATCTGCTTCTTGTTTTAAAAAAGAGGTGAAACCTTAGTTGGCTTACTCTTTTTGTAAATCACGTCGCTACAAACGTAATTTTGGACTTTTTGTTTGTTTTGTCGGATGCTTAAATTTCAAAACGAATATGAGAAAGAAGAATTGTCTGGAAGTCTTTAATCGCATTACCTCTGCAGAAGATGAAATTGATTGTGTGCAAAATATGAATGTGTAAAGCAATGAAGTTGATCTAATATTATTTTGTGAAGTAAAGTCCTATTTCAAGTTCAAGTTTGATGGTTGAAGATTTCAAGCTTGGCCTAATTTTATTTTATATATGAAGCCACCTGAACAATATTTAGTCTATCATTTAAGTCGTTTGCTCTGCTCTGTCAATATGATCCTCGATTTGAGAGGATCTATCGAGTTTACTTGTGACCTCTCAAAGTTCTTCGCTGATTTAAATGATGTAAAGGCAGGTGCAAAGGTGCCCGAACGAATCACAAAATATGTCTCTGTTATAATTGATCAAAATTTATCTTTTATTGTACGATCATCAGTCGTCTAAAAGTTCTTGCTATCACATGAGGTAAAAGGTGATAGTAGAGTTAGTCAAATATTATCTTATTTTTCATCAGGTGTTCTCCAGACCTTCTCTACGAAATTATAAAGCTCGTGTACTTTAAATGAGTTTTTATAATTCATCGATTTATTTTGTTCGATCCAATATCCTAAATAATAATAACGAAGTCCAGTATCATTTGCATACTCGATCTCCTTAAGGGCCCCAAAGGTCCCAAGGTTTCTTTTTTCATAGTCTGTATCAAAAACAAAGTAAACAGAACTTAAAGACTCTGTACCTTGATCTAAAATGCCAAAGGCAACGAGCTTTTCTTCGATGAAAAATTCACTGAGAACTTGTTTACCAGTCCCTATATAAAAAGTCTGAATAAAGTCTTCTCGAGATTGTATATCGTTCTTGTTAAAACGTACGCGAGAATGTTTAAAGTAGATGTCAAAATGTTCTTCTTTATATTGAAGAGGTGAAAACTTTACGATGACATCTTTATTCTTTTTTAATATTCGTTTTTGTGATTTTCTTAAGTGAAAGTCATTAACAACCACACGAAGTGGTATACAAAGATTACAGTTGAGACATTTGGGTCTAAAGAGGAAATGACCAAATTTTCGCCAACCTTTTGATAAAAGAAAGTCCATTTCATCCTTCTTTATTTGATCTGCAAAGAAGTACTCATGTCTTTCTTGATTACCTTCAATATAAGGACACTTATCTTGAGGAGAAATTTTAGGGCTCGTTAATAATTTCATATCTTCATTATAACACCTACATTAGTTTGATTGGTCAAACACTTGAAATTATTGGTAAAATTTTCAAAAATCTGATTTATGTCAATGTACGACAGATGGGAGATGTGATAAATTGTTAGTAATTGATTAGTCACAAGGAGATTTATATATGAAAAGACGTGAGTTTTTTAAGAAGGCTCTATTAGGTCTATCGACACTAGTAGCTGCGCCAAGTGTTCTTGCTGAAGCTTGTAAAGTTGGAGCTGCGCCAGCAGGTAAGAAAGTTGCAAAGAACAAAGAAAGACTAGATTATGTTCTTGTTGCTGGAGATGCAAAAGGTCATAAGAAGTACAAAGATGGACAAAATTGTGGAAATTGTAAATTCTACGAGCCTAATAAGAAAGGTAAGGCAAAAAAAGAAATCGATGGTTACGGACGTTGTGCTATGTTAGCTAATAAGTATGTATCTCGTTGTGGATGGTGTAAGTCTTACAAAGCAATGAAGAAAAAAGCTTAATTATGATGGGTCCTTTGGGACCCATTTTTTTTGCTCTTCAATTACAAACTTCAAAGGAGATAGCAAATCTTCCAAATTTCTTTGTTCATCGACTTCAATAACTTCTTTGATTGCTTCTAATGTTGAGAGAAATTCTTCACTGCAAGCTTTTCTAAGAGGTGAGTAAATAGACTTTTTCGTTGATTCAAGATGACATTGAGGAAGCTCCTTAAGTAATTTATTTGCAAACAAAATACTCTTCGCCTTATCCCAAGTACCATCAAGGAAAATATATCCTCCACAACTTTGTTTTTCTCTTTTTAAAGCTTCAGAATGTTGAGATTTAAAAATGAGAATAGGATCGTAATTATTGATAAAGTCTTTTAACTTGAAATCAAGATTAGGGTCATCAGAGTCAATTATTTTGCACCGATAGAGAGAGAGCTCTGCCATTCTCGCCGTGTTAAAGGGATGAGACCTTTCTAGAGTATGACGTATAATGAGTATGGGCTTACTCGTTTCAAGCTTATTGATGCTCTTACAATAGCAATTTTTAACTGGTCTTTTGCACTGTGGGCAGCTTTCTCTCTTTCCCACTTAAGTATCTTTTCTAAACTTATCAAGATAAATAGGCTTTCGATAAAGCATGGTCATCCAAATCACCGGATACATACAAATTTCAAAGAACTCATTAGTACATTCATAATAGATGTCGTCGACAATGTAGGTATACTGCTCATCAACCTTTCTCATTTTATGAGTGTGCTTCCAGGAGGTAATTGGAAATGGCATTTCTGTGGCCTGGTCAATGAAGTAAATTTCCTCTTCACTTATATGCTCATCAATTATTTCATTCTTCCAACTCTGATAATATCCTAGGACATTTGTCGTAAGTGAAAGAAGATCACCTTTCTTTGTGCCATCAAATTGATGAAGTTCAATATCAATAAAGGGAGGATTCAAGTCCATAAAGAGATCTTGATTAAAGTGTTGGTAGATCTCACTTGGCTTCATTGTAACTTTTGTTTTTAACTTTACTCTTTTCACTTTTTCACCATGGTTTTTCAGTATTAAGTATAAACATATTACATCGAAGAGTGTAAGAATTTCCTGATTATTTGTTAGATTTATACCATTTTCTTACTTTCCTTGACGACTGTATTTTTTTGTGTAAACTTGTCTTATTGAGTCTTGTTATGTGACTCGATCGCACCTAATTAAGAGAAAGGAGGTCTCCATGAGTTTAAAAGAAAGATTTAGGCTTGAAGACATTGAAAGCGAGAAGCTCACTAAGAAAAGAGCCTTTCCAGCAAAAGAGGATGAAAACTTTGATGCAGAATTTGCAGCCTCTAATGTTTCCAGCTTAACAGCAGAAGCCGAAGAAAATCAAAAAAAGCTTAATTAGTTTTTATTTTAAGCGGGACTTAACACATTTGGTAAGTCTCGCATCTCCACTCACAAAATTTTCTAAACATTCAATTTTTATATTCTGAGTAAAAGCATAGCAGTCATTTTCATTCGAAAATTTTACATTCTTACGATTCTTCATACAGTAGAAGGCCATATTTTGCTCAATCTCAATGGATTGCTCTTGGACATTAACCATTTTGATTGGTTTAACTTTTTTAGGGATAGGTTTTGTATAGCGTGGTGTATTGCTAAGTTTCTTTCTTTTAGGTCTAATTCGTAAAAACTTGGAACGAAGTTTATCTTTTTTCTTCGTAATATTGTTCCACTCTTTTTGTCGTAAGTTACGATAGTACTGTAATGCTTTCTCTCTTGGTGATAGAGGCTTCTTTGTCGCTTGGACTTGTTTGTTCGTCTTCATGCTCCCACAGGAGGCTAAGAATAGTAATATAATAAGAATCTTAAAAGTCATTAATTTTTGCAACTAGGCTTGGATCATCTACAAAAGGATTTCTGGTATTTTGATACTCATATATCTTGCTATTATTTCTTCTCTCTTCGTTACTGACTGGATCTTCTCGATGCCATCTTCTTAAATAAAACTCTTCTTCATCAGTAATCTCTGTCTCATATCGAGTTGAGAAGTAAAAAAGCGCTCTGGCAATATCTCCACGGTGATTTTCAGAAGGACTAAAGGCCGTTGATCTTGAGTTTTCAAAGTCAATGGTTCCTCTGTAAGAAGAAGTACAATCTTTTGTTGGTGTCCCATTCATAACTTCACCAAAAATGATATTTCCTCTCGTTGAATTAGCTTTAGAGTTTACAGGGAAAAGGTGATGGAGGTCGTTCTTTTGGAAACTCTTAGAATGTTCTTTATTAAATCTACTCTGAGGCCAGGTATGCTCACAATTTAGCTTTGTGTGATCAGGGATTTTCTTAGGGCCGACACCAACGTTTTCTCCATAACGATTTTGACAGTATTTATCGATAATATAGTAACCGTTAACTGAAGATTGTTTAAGGTAGAGATCTCCAAAGACAATTCGACGGGCACTCTTATAATCGATATCTCTTCTTTGACTCTTACATGTTTCCTTCGCTGGACATTTCGTAACGAGCTGATCATGTTCTCCACGCTTGATAAGATGGATACCTGAAAGAACTTTATATAACTCTGTTTTGAGCTTTTTTGTTCTTGCATACTGATCTATATTTTTAATGAGCTTTTTAGGGTAGTAATCAT
>CAWUIU010000034.1:0-15297 GCA_963922285.1 uncultured Oligoflexia bacterium
GTTAGCATTTCAAAAATGAATTTTCTCCTTTAAACCATTGTTAACAGTCAACTTAAGGTAATGTGTATGACATTTTACATACATGATTTATCACTGCCCAGAAATCAACTGCAATTCACATACAAAAAACAAACTTGTCATTAAAGATGGAATCTTTAAAAGAAAGAATGATTCACGTCTAATTTAAATTGATATTTTTATTTTTTTTTACAATTTAGATTATCTCAAAATAAAAGCAACACCAATATAATGGATCAGTTATTAAACATAACTTTTATGATAAATTTCTACAATTGTAAGAAATAAAATGCCAACTATTGGACCATAAAAAATTCCGGCCATTCCAAAGACTGACATTCCTCCAATAATTGTTAATAAAACAAATGTTGCATCTATTTTAATCCTATCCCCAATAAACTTTGGCTTAAACCAATTTTCAACAACTAAGCTAACAATAGATGTAAAAAGAAAGAGAAATATCCCTTCTCCAACCGATCCAGTAAGTAGAAGATAAAGAGATGCTGGAATAGTAACGATTGATATTCCCACTAGTGGGATGAATGCCAAGACAATCATGAGAACAGTCCAAAGAACAACAGAAGAAATTCCACAAAACCATAGTGCAACTCCTGCTAAAACTCCTTGAATAACTCCACCAATTCCATTACAAACAAGTGTTACATAATTCATTTGATTAAATTTATTTAAAATCATTTGTTCTTGATCATCAGGCAATGGCGATAAATCAAAAATATATTTCTTAAGATAATCACCTTCAACGAGTAATCCAAATGCGACAATTAGCATAATTATCAGATCAAAAATAAAGCCTAGGAAGTTACCTACAATTGAATTAACACTTGAAAGAATTGATCCAGATGCACCCTTTAATATTTCAAGTAATTTATTTTTTATTTCAAGTAATTCAATTTCAATTGGTAAATAACTAGATAGTGATTGAACAAAAGTAGCAAATGTTCCTTGACCAAAGAAAAAATCATTAACCTCTTTATGATCAAGCCCTGAAATGATTTTCTGATAGAGACCAACTGCTTCTTTGCTCACATTTATTGAAATAAAAACTAAAGGACATAGAACAAGTATAACCATCATAAGACATGTAATTACCGAAGAATGCGATCTTTTAAGTTTGAATTTCCTTTCAATTTTCAAATTCATCGGAAAAAAGACACCCGCAAGAATACAGCCAAAAATTATAGACCCAATCATTGGCTTCGCCATTTGCCAAAGTAAATACAATATAAAAGCAAAAATTAGTGCAAAAAATACTTGAGATCGATTTAATAGTTTTTTCATACAAATATTATGTCATAAGAAATTATTAATTGTATTACTTTTTTACTCTCCATAGAGAGTCTGTAAAGTATTTTTTCTTATCAAAATAATTTTGCATTACTTCAAATCCGGTATTTTTACTTAGGAAGTCAATATCGTTTTCAATATATTTAAATGAATACTCAAGATGAATTGCTTCATATGGTTTAAAATGAAAAGATCGTTCTAGAGATTCTATATATACATCTTGTTCTTTTTTAGAAACAAGATAACTTTCCATAGCACCAAGCCTAGGGTTATAGGTGCCAAAATGTTCAAAAGCGTTTATTTCAAAGTTTCCACCTAACTCTGAATTGATTCGAGACAAGAGATTTAGGTTAAAATCTCGAGTCAAACCTGCTGAGTCATTGTAAGCATGCAAAAGTGTATCGATATCCTTTTTTAAATCAAAACCAATCAAAACAAGATCATTAGGATTTAACGTAAGCCATAACTGTCTTAAAAACCCCTGAACCTGAACGATATTGAAGTTTCCAACATTGGAACCCAGAAACAATACTAACTTTCGATTTTTAGTCTTATCTCTTAGAAATTTTAATCCTTGAAAATACTCCCCAACAATTGCTTCAATTGATAGGTGATCATTTTCTTTAATATTAACATTTAAAAGTTTTGCAGCTTCTTCAGATATATCGATCGGATAAAAATTAACCTTCGCACCACTATCAATAAATCCATCAATAACAAGCTTACTTTTATGACCATCACCTGCACCAAGCTCCACAATATCAATATTTTCATCATTTATAATTTTTGGTAACTCTTTTGCTAAGCCCTCAAGAACTTCAAACTCACATCTGGTAGGGTAATAATCTTCATGTTTGGTAATTTTTTGAAAGATCTTACTTCCTTCATCATCATAGAAGTATTTCGCAGGTAGCGCTTTAGGTTTAGAACATAAGCCTGTTAACACATCGATTGAAAATTGTTCATTAGTATCTTCAGTTGAGGCTTCTTTTCCAATTACAGAAATTTTCATAAAATATCCTTTGCTAATCTAATTGTTGAATACATCCATCTTTGATTAGCTTCATAAAAGTTACGATAAGTGTGTCTTAAATGTTGTTTAGGAGTCACCACACAACCACCTCTTAAGACAAATTGATCACACATAAATTTGCCATTATATTCACCTAGGCTTCCTTCAAGTTCCTTGTAGCCTGGATATGCATTGTATTGTGAAGTAGTCCAATTCCATCCCTGAAAGGTCTTATCTGATAATGAATAAGGATGAAAAAAATCTTCTTTAGAATCTTTGAAATCTTGAGTACGAAAAAATAATTCAAGCTCATATTCGCTAGGAAGTCGACACTCTTTCCATTTAGCAAAGGCATAGGCCTCATGATAACTGATATGAGTCACAGGTAAGTTAGAGTCTATCTCCTTTTCACCATATAATGTATACTCTAGCCAAGTGCTATCTGCGTAACGCCAATAAAGTGGAGAATTAATGTTATTTTCACTAATCCAATTATAGCCTTTGCTAAGCCAAAGTTCAGAACGCTTATATCCATCATCTTGCATGAATTCAAGATATTCACCATTTGATATTAAATGTGAATTTATTGAGAAGTCATTTAAATAAACTTTATGTCGAGGTCCTTCATTATCATAAGAAAAGTCTTCACCACTTGTACCAAATTCATATATGTCATGATTGAAATTTAACCAATTTGATAACTTACTTGGGATTGATTTTATATTTCCTTTAAAAAGTCTTGGCTTAGATGGGTTCATCCCAAGAATATACTTTATATCCATGAGTAATAATTCTTGATGTTGCTTTTCATGATGAATTCCAATATTAATAAGATCGACGACTTCTTTATCAAGAGTTGAATTTAATAATGAGACAATCTCTTCGTTAACATGTTCACGATATTGAAAAACAGTTTTAACGGTAGGTCTTGAAAGTTGTCCTCTATCCCCTTGCAACCAATGCTTTCCTAGGGATTTATAATAGGAATTAAACAATAGACTGAACTCAGAAGAAAACTCTTTATAATTATTTTTAAATTTTTTAAGAATCATTTCTTCAAAGAACCATGTCGTATGTGCAAGATGCCACTTGGGAGGACTGACGAACTCAATAGGTTGAACAACAAAATCTTCAACCTCTAGATTTTGGCAAATCTCTAATGATTTTTCGCGAATAGAAAGATACTTATTAACTATATTCATAGAAATCCTTTGCAGGATTATATAGTTATATATAGTTAATTTTCTAGCAGAAAGTTATTTAGTCGGGTTTATATGATGTATATTCCTTAAGTTTTCTACAAATCTACTTTTTAGAGAGGTAGTATTCATAATTACCTGGAAATATTGTCACACCAGACTTATCAACTTCATATACTTTTTCAGCCAATTCTTTTAAAAAGTGACGATCGTGACTTACCAAAATTATGGTTCCTTCAAACTTTTTAAGTGAATTTAAGAGCACTTCACGTGATTGTATATCCAAGTGGTTTGTTGGCTCATCTAGTACAAGTAAATTATTATTTTGTGACAGTAGAACAGCTAAAATTAATCGGCTTTTTTCCCCACCTGATAAGAATTTTACCTTTTTTAAGACATCATCACCTCTGAATAAAAAAGCTGCAAGTAAGTTTCTTAAATATCCTTCACTGGCCTGCTGAAGTGAAGCTTGTACTTCTTCTAGAACAGTATTCTCAGGGTTTAAAACATCGAATGAATACTGGCTAAAATAACCCATTTTTATACTTGGACCGACACTTACACTTCCTAAAGAAGGTTCTGTTTGTCCACATATAGTTTTTAATAGTGTTGACTTACCAGCTCCATTCACTCCGACAACAGCTAGTTTATCAAGTCTTTTAATTGTTGTTGTTAAACCTTCAAAAACGAGATGTTCACCTCCCTCTCGAGTTGGCCAAACTTTCTTTAAATTCTCGAGAATGACGACATCATCTCCTCCACGAGGAGGTTTTGGAAATTCAAAGTCGATAGTGTCCTCTTCGGGTGGTATCTCTATACGGTCTACTTTCTCTAGTTTCTTAATTCGAGATTGAACTTGAGCTGCATGTGAGGCTCTTGCTTTAAACTTGGCAATAAACTCCTCATCTTTGGCTATATTATCTTGCTGTTTTTTTAATTCTGATTTGAGCTGATTTATTCTAACGACTTTTTCTTTTTCATAAAAGTCGTAGTTCCCACTATATACGGTTACTCTTCTATTTGCGACTTCAACCGTTTTCTTACAAACTGCATTCATAAAGTCTCTATCATGTGTGGTCATAAATATTGCACCCGAGAAGTTTTGTAACCACTCTTCTAGCCAGAGTATTGTTTCCATATCAAGATAGTTAGTAGGTTCATCCATAATGATGAGATCTGGGTTTATTACAAGAACTCTAGCCAGGGCAATTCTCATTTTCCATCCACCACTAAAATCTTCAATTAATTTATGATGATCAATGGGATCAATTCCTAGTCCAGTTAGAATTTCTTCTGCACGCGTCTCTAGATCATAACCACCACGCTTTTCAAACTCAGTTTGCACATCGCCCATTTTTTCTAGTACGACATTCATTCTATCCGGATCAATATCAGGGTCACAAAGCTCCTGTTCATAACCAGCTAATTTTTTCTTTAGAATTTTAATCTTCTCATCACCGTTTAAAACAACGTTTAGAGCAGAATCCCCTTTCATCTCCCCAACACTCTGTGAGAAATAGGCCATTCTAAACTTATCAGGGAATGTGATCTGACCTGTATCAGACTTTTCTTCGCCAATTATCATTCTAAATAGTGTTGTCTTACCTGTTCCATTTGGCCCAACAAGACCAACCTTCTCACCAGGATTAATCTGGAAATTTACGTTTGAATAAAGGGTTTCTCCCCCCTGAATTTTAGATAGGCCACTAACATTAAGCATAAGACTCTCATTTTTTAATTTTGCTACTATTTATAACATATAAAATATTAAAAGAAGTAGAAGAAGAAACTTTTTACTAATTTTCTTTCGAGCTAGAGATTAATTTAATTGAAGTACATCTTCTAGATTATTAATCATTATCTAAAAACTGAGTTACTCTTTTAAACAACTCATTTCCTACTAATGCTTTGTAGGTTGGCTCATTATTTAAAAGAGTAGCAAGAGTTTGATCAAAACCTATTTCACATATATAGTGAGCGACTTCATGGGAAAAGTGAAAGAAGAGTTCAAGATCAGATAATTCAACACCTCTTTTAATTTCATTTCCAAAAAGCTCATGATTCTGTACGAGTTTTATAACCTCTTGTGAAATATTTTTATCGTGAAGATGAGTTGCAAGCTCTATTCCGTGACTCATTACTAATTTTTTCTCAGATAAAGAAAGTTTCTTATAATCCTCAGAGTTAAAATCTCTTATCCGAGCAAGCCTCATATTTGGAAGTTTTAAATCATGCAATATAGCAGCTTGAGAAATAACCTCAAGGCAATCTTCTTGAAGCCCTGTTCCTTTCAATAGAGCATTCGCTACATGAATCGTCATTAGAGAGTGACTCGAAACATAGTTCGTTTCGTTTATAAGATTTGCCAATAATTCTCTTATCTTAATATCTTGATTAAACTCTTTTAAACACTTGGCAATACACCTGTTAGCAAGTTCGATTTGTTCTCGACTTATGCCTCTCGATTCAAGGTCATTATAAAAGTCATCAATTACTTCAGAAGTAACAAAGTACACATCCTCAACTGAGCCAGTCTGCTCAATCTTTTTTTGTAGCTCTTGATATTTTCTTTTAAAGACCTTATCTAAATCATTTTTCTTAAGGTAGAGATAGTCGAGACCTTTTGTTTCATACAGCTCAACTCTTTCAACGAGATTATCATCTTCTGCTGAAGATATTTGTATAAATTTTCCATCTGGCATTTTATGAAAAACCGAAATAAAGGTTATATTTGCTTTTTTTAGAATCTCTGGTTTAATTCTTCTGTAAAACTTATTCTCATAGTTAGCCAATTCAATCATGTTTTTAAGAACACTTGTTAGCTCATCTTCATCAACTGGCTTCGTTAAAGAAAAGACATTGTTATTTTCATCGATAGATCCAACATCCTCTCTAAAAGTTGAAGAGTGCCATGCAAAAGGTATATTCGAATTTTCAAGATTATAATTAAAGACTATATCCCCATTTCCGCCTGGCATACGAAAGTCACATATAATTGAATCAAAATCTTCTTCTTCGAGAATTTCGACTGCTTCTCTACCATTGAAAGCCTTATGAACAATCAAGTTTTCAAAGGAACCTTCAATATAGATTTCCAAAATTTCTAAGATGTCTTCCTGATCATCTATTATTAATACATTCTTCATGAACTACTTTTTACAAGCTAGACGCCAACCATTCCTTAAAATCTGATTCCATATATTTTTGTAACTTATCAACATTTTCAACTTCTGGGCTTCCACCCTGAGCAAAGTTAGGTCTACCACCACCACGGCCATTAACACTTTCAAGAACTTTCTTAAGAGCATCACCAGCTTTAACTTTCTTATTTACTTCTTGGTGCGACCACATAAATGTTCTTAGTGTTTTCTCTTCTTTGGATATCAAGCATATTACTTTGTGAGGTCCTTCATTTAAAAGGGAATCACCTTTTTCTTTAATTGCTTCACTTTCAGCATTCATGATCGCTCCATAAAATGAAACTCCATTCGCCTCAAAGCTTGTTTCAAAATCAACCTTTATATCTGAAGAGCCCTTAGACTCTTTTGCTTCTTTTATTTTTTGCTTCATTTGAACTTTGAGTTCTTTAATTTTTGTCGCAACTTCTGCTGGTTTTGACTTCATTTCATCTGCGGCTGCTTTCAGCTGATTATTTCTTTCCTGCATCAATTGAATAGCCTCTGTACCTGTGACAGCTTCAATTCTTCTTATCCCCTTCGCGACACTACTTTCACTTGTTATAAGAAAGAGTCCAATATCTCCTGTAGCTTTAACGTGTGTACCTCCGCAAAGCTCAACTGACTCAGGACCAAAAGAAATTACCCTAACTTCAGAGTCATACTTTTCTCCAAAAAGAGCCATCGCTCCAGAGTCAATTGCCTCATCATAAGAACAAAGTTTTGTCCCTTGATCAGCATTATTCATAACCCAACTATTTACGATAAGTTCGATCTTATCTAATTCTTCCTTAGAAACAGGTCCAGGATTTTGAAAGTCAAATCTCAATCTGTCAGAGCTTACAGATGATCCTTTTTGAACAGCATGTTTTCCCACTACTTGGTGAAGAGCTGAGTGAAGTAAGTGAGTTGCAGAGTGGTTTCTCATAATAGAGTTTCGATTTATTACATCGACGCTTAACTCTAAAACATCTCCAGTCTTTAGTTCTCCTTCAAGAACTTTCCCAACGTGAACATGAGTTCCTTTAAATTTCATCGTATCAAAGACTTCTAGCTTAACACCGTCAACAGAAGTTGCGTAACCGATATCACCGGCTTGTCCACCAGACTCTCCATAGAATGGAGTTGACTCAGTTGAGAAGTAAACTTCCTCTCCCGACTTAACAGTATCAACGAGATCAGTTGTAAACATTTTTACAACCTTTGAGTTTTCCTTTAAATGACTGTATCCACTAAAGTTACTTTCAGCATCAGATAGAAATGCTTCTTCAAGCTTTGCTTGATCTGTCGTTAAACTACTTTTTCTAGAAATAACTCTCGAAGTTTTTCGATGTTCTTCATAGTGCTTGTCATATGAAGCTTCATCTACATTCCAGCCTTTATCTTTAGCAAACATGATAACAACATCATAAGGCATTCCATGAGTTGTAACTAATTCAAATGCGTCTTTTCCACTAAGAGTGTTATCATTTACTTTTAAAGTATTCATATGAACAAGAGCTGTTTTAATTGTTGAGACAAAGTCTTTAACTTCTTGTTCAATATTATAAGTAATTGAGTCTTTTGCTGATTTTAGCTGAGGATAAAACTCTCCTAAAAGCTCAACGATTTTATCAATAAATGGATTAAAACTTGGCTTTTTAACACCTCTAGCGATACAAGCGGCAACACATTTTCTAATCAATCTTCTTGGAATATAACCTTGGCCTTCATTACCAGGCATCACACCCTCTGCAAGAATCATAACACTTGCTCTCATGTGATCACTAATCATCCTCTCGGTTGAAACATCAGACTTTTCACCTAGCAACTTTTTAGATAAATTCATTAAAGGCTGCATGAGGTCAGTCTCGTATACAGAGTCAAACCCATTCATCACCATCGCAAGTCTCTCTAGACCTGAACCAGTATCAACAGACTTTAGAGGAAGAGGTTGAAAGCTTCCGTCTTTTTGTTTGTTAAGCTCCATGAAAACGCCAGCATTCCAAATTTCGATATATCGACTGACGTCATCAAAGTGACCGCCCGGTGTATACTTCGGACCATACTCTTCACCAGTATCAAAGAAAACCTCTGTACATGGTCCACATGGGCCAGTATCTCCTGCTGGCCCCCAAAAATTATCATCACCTAGCATAACAATATGGTCTTCAGGAACACCACACTTCTTCCATGCCTCAACAGATTCGTTATCAGGTGCAATTCCTAATTTTTCATTTCCACCATAAACTGTGAAGTATAGTCTTTCAGCAGGAAAGCCTAGTTCTTTAACAAGTAAGTCATAGGCAAGCTCACAAGCTCGATCTTTGTAATAATCACCGATTGACCATGAGCCCATCATTTCAAATATAGTTAAGTGATGTCGATCTCCAACATCATCAATATCTTTTGTTCGAATACATGGTTGAAAGTTAGCGAGTCTTGGACTCGGAGGAGCTTCTCTACCTAAAAAATAATTCTTTAATGGCGCCATCCCAGAATTGATAAAAAGTAGAGTCGGATCATTCTTAGGTACAATAGAGGCGTGCTCAATTTTCAAGTGATTATTTTTCTCAAAATAATCTAAAAACTTTTTTCTAATTTCTAATGAATTTAACTTTTCCATAAATAAACGATTTACCTTTATATGCTTCGAAACAAGTATTTTAAAGACTACTTATACCTAAAAATCATGCTCTCAGCACCAATTATTTTTAATGTGATAACGCAGTAATGCACTTAGTAAAAAAAAGTTACCCTTCTTTCAAAAAAAACCGGTTATCAAAGCACTTTCAATAGGGATAGAATAAACTATCGCAAGTATTGATGGAGTAATTCACACAACTAAAGTGTTTATCCCTATGGAAAAATAATTTTTGACCCGCGTGGTTAAAAATTACGGAGAAAGAGATGTCAAATTTTTATGAAAGTATTGGAATCAAAACAGAGCGTGCACCTAGAACTGTACACATGGACATGCCTAGAAGTTTCTATATCCAAGAAACTGTAAAGCGCGGAATCGGAAGACTAACAAAAGATGGATCTGTTGTGGTCGAAACAGGAAAGCATACAGGAAGATCAGCAAATGATCGCTATATCGTAAGAGATGCTTCTACAGAAAGCACAATTTGGTGGGAAAATAATTTTAAAGAAATGACTCCTGAAACTTTTTCAAAACTAAGAGAAAAAGTTACAAACTATCTAAACGATGACAAAGATCTTTTTATTACAGAGAGATCAGTTGGCGCTGATGAAGTTCACAATATTGGAGCAAGACTTGTCACCACAAGACCTAATTATGCTCTATTTTCAACTCATCTTTTTAGAGACAAGATGAGAGATTTTAACGAAAAAGATTTCACAATCCTTCATGCACCAGAGCTTCAACTAGACGCTTCTGAATTTGGACTTCGATCTGAGACAGCTGTTGTTACTTGTATGGAGTCTAAAACAACAATTATCTGTGGTACGCTATATGCAGGTGAAATAAAGAAAAGTATGTTCGCAGTAATGAACTATGTTCTACCAGAAAGCAACATTCTTCCTATGCATTCCGGAGCTTCGCGTCTTAACAATGAAGAAGTTTCAGTATTCTTTGGTTTATCAGGAACAGGTAAGACAACTCTTTCAACAGATGAAGGATGTTTTCTCATTGGTGATGATGAGCATGGATTAAGTGAGGCAGGTATCTTCAATTTTGAAGGTGGCTGTTACGCTAAAACATATAAACTATCGCCAGAAACAGAACCAGAAATTTTTGAGGCCTCTAATCAGTTTGGTGCACTTCTTGAAAACGTTGTAATGGATGAAAATTCTCTTGTCGTTGACTTTGATGACAAAACACTTTCAGAAAATGGAAGATCAAGTTATCCACTCGACTTCATTAAAGAATTAGAAACTAGTTCAAGAGGAAAAACTCCTAAACATGTTTTCTTCTTATCTGCAGATGCTTTTGGTGTTCTTCCACCAGTTGCAAAGTTAACGAAAGAACAAGCGATGTTCTACTTTGTTTTGGGATATACAGCAAAACTAGCTGGAACTGAAATAGGAGTAAAAGAACCACAAGCAACTTTCTCTCCATGTTTCGGTGCACCTTTTATGCTTAGGCATCCAAGTGAATATGCTAAACTTCTTGGTGAATATATTGATAAACTTGGTTTCAATGTTTGGCTTGTTAACACAGGTTGGACAGGTGGCGCCTATGGAACTGGAAAGAGATTTCCACTTAATATTACCAGAACAATTATTCGAGGGATTCAAGCAAATAAGGTAAATGATACACCTACTGAAGCAGACCCAATCTTTGGCCTTGAAATTCCTTTAGAGTTTGAAGGAGTGCCAGGAGCGGTACTTAGCCCACAAAAGTCTTGGTCTGATGGTTCTGCATATGAAGCAAAAGCGAAAGAGCTTGCTTCAAGCTTTCACAAGCAAATGGAAAGTTTTGGTGACTTTTACAAAGACAATATTAAAGGTGCTCCAACACACGGAGCTTAATATAGAAAGCCGCTTTTAAAGCGGCTTTTTTTTTGCCTAATTTTCTGTTAAAAAAGGTTCCATGTCATATTACTATTTAAAAGCACTTCATATAATTTTTGTCGTAACTTGGTTCGCAGGGCTTTTCTATATTGTAAGACTTTTCATTTATCACCGTGAAGCTCAAGATAAACAAGAGCCAGAGAAGACAATCCTCTCAAACCAATATCTCATTATGCAAAGAAGACTTTGGTATGGAATAACATGGCCAAGTGCAGTTGTTACGGCCATCTTTGGACTATCACTTTTACATAATTACTTCCCGATATATGAACATCCTTGGCTAATGACTAAGCTTGCTTTTCTTGTGGGCTTATTTGGCTATCATTTCTTTTGTCATAGAATATTCAAACAACTCCAATCTGGATTTTTCGAATATTCAAGTACTTGGCTAAGAGTTTGGAACGAAGTTGCCACACTCTTTCTATTTGCCATCGTATTTCTGGCCATAACCAAAGACCTACTCCATTTTGGTTACGGCTTTCTGGGACTCATACTACTCTCTCTCTTGCTCTTTATTGGAATAAGAATTTATAAAAAAAGAAGAGATTAATATGACATCGTTTTATTAATAACTTAGAAACATCTAGATAAAGCTTTCTTGACTCAAGTCAAAAACTGACAATAAATTTTGTCAAAATTTATAAAAATTTCTTAAGACTACAACCCCTATCTATCTGAAGATTCGTGAACTATTGAATGAAATACTCATTACAATTAATTTACTCAAATGGAAAATTTAAAATATATCATTGTGAGTGAAAACGTAAAAAATGTAAAAGAGATCGAGTTATTACAAAAAGCTTACTCTTTGTGGAAAGAAATTTGGCAACCAATTTTAAAAGATAAGTTTACGGCAGATGCATTTTCAAGACAAAAATACTATTGTCTCTTGTTAGACTCGGACAATGTTGTAGCGATGACTTTTAGCTCGACTTTTAATATCAAACTAGACTCAACCTGGGATCATAGCTACTTTAAAAACTTTACAGACAATACAAGAGACTTACTTGTAAAAGCCAATATTGAAAACATGTCAACATACGAATCACTAACAGTTCACCCAAGTTATCGAAAGAAAAATATTTCGTCACTCATGATAAAGTTAGGTGCAATGTTCTTTCAAAGTAATCAAATTGGCCATTTGATATGTCCTGCAATGAGAATTAATGGAGTCAATAACTTGTGTAAAAATATAGGGTTTGAAGTCTTATCTCCGGATACGAAATATAAGGGACATTCTATTGATCTACTTTATATTTCTAATAACACGGAAATAAAGTCTACTATGCCTTTATTTTATAAATTATGGAAATCAAGACTAGACTTAACTAAAGACCAGGTGACACCTGAGCAGGAACATAACTTGAAGACTGCTGCTTAATTTCTGGGAAATGAATTGTTACCGTTGTTCCCTGATTCTCACTTTTTTCTGTAGCTGATTTTATTTCTAAACGACCTTTATATTTAGAAATAAAATTTCTAGCAAGAACAAGCCCCTGACCTAGCCCAGACTCATTATTAGTACCTAACGAAGTATAGCTATTACCATTATTCATATATTCTAAGGTCTCTGCATCTATTCCAATTCCATGATCTCTAATATAGATCGCAACTTCATTGTCAAGATTTACAGTACCAATTATAATTGAACTGTTTTCAGGAGAGAATTTTATAGCATTAGTTAAAAAGTTAGAAAATATAGATAGGGAAATAATTTGCGCATCTCCTAAGATAAATGCATCCTCTGCTCTTTCAACTATTGTAATATTCTTATTAGATGCCATTTCTTGAACGATCTCAACAGCCTCTGAAATTATCTCTTTAAGGTTTACAACATCTAGCTCTATTGATTTCTCTGCATCTAAAACCTTTTCAGCATTTGCCATACAAGCCGAAATTGTATTTGCCGACTTCTCTATTCGATCAAAGTACTTATCAATACTTTCCTTAGGAAGATCTTTTCTTTTATTATAAATTTTAACATAATTGTTAATTACACTAAGAGGAGACTTAATATCGTGAGCAATTACCTTTAGCCACTGCTCTCTTTCTTTTTTTATCTCTTCAAGTTCATTTTTTGTATCTTGAAGCTCTTTAAGATATGAAGTCGTATTTCTCATCCCCTTATGAAAGCTAAAAAATAGTTTTATCCTCTTAGCAATATTTATTGTGTTTGCTAGCTTAATTGAAAACTTGAAATCCTGGTCACTTACTCTACTCATCACAACTTCCGCATTAGGCTCACCTAATTGCCACGGAAAAAGTTCGAAAACTTGTTTGTACATATGCATAATTCCATAATGAACATTCGGGCGGCCAGTGTTAATTGTTATTTCAATATTTAAACGATCGATTTTTTTATAGGTGTATGTAAAATTATTAAAAAGATATGTTCCAATAAATGCACTCTGTGCCCAGTAGATGAATCGGCTAGAAATCAAACCTGTAAAAATAGTTCGTAGCTTATCTAGCTCAGGAGCGACAACACCTTGTCTACTAACGTAGACCCAGTCATCATCAATATATTTATCAATATTGTTTAACATTGCATTAAAGAGCTCCCAAGAGCTTCTCTTTGACAATTTTGTAACATGCCTTAGGTCAGCATCAGTCCCCTCAAACAAAAGCTCATAATTAAGACCCTTGTATTTCATATAATTGATAAATGGAACAAATGTTATATTAGATACTTCTCTACTCATAAATATAATCAGTAGCATTTATCTGCAAATATATCTAGAGTTTGGCAAAAATTATAGGCAATTTCACGAATATCTACATTAGATAAGTATCTGTAATAAGGTCTCTTTTGATTTATATTCATATTCTCTATTAACATTAACCCTCAGTTAAATAACTTTAGGAGCTAGATATGAATTCTAAATTAAAAAAAGAGTTTGAAAGAAGTACAGAAAAGCTTGTCGATAAATTTGTAAACTCGGGTTTACAGGACACTGAAGTCTATAAGTTTTGGCTCGCTCAAAAATACTTTCAAACTAAAAATAATGACCAAGCTCTTAACTTTATCTATCAATGTGCGCCTGAGGGTTCGGCAGAGAAAGAAAGATGGTTGGAGCATACGAAAGAAGAAAAAGGACATTACAAACTTGCTTTGCGAGATCTCCAGAACTTAGGTGGAAACATTAATGATTATGTCGAGCTCAATGAAAATAAAGTAATTTATCAAAGACAGTGGTATATTGCTAAAGAACTGGGCACCAGTGCTTGCTTAGGATGGATATTAGGTCTAGAGGGCTGTGCTTCAGGGATTGGGAAAAGAAGTGAGTTCGTTGAAACTATGTACAAAAATCATGGTAAAAAAGGAATGTCTTTTTTAAAGCTCCATATTGAAGAAGATGACGATCACCTTGAAAGTGCTTTTAAAGTAATTGAGCAACTCGATGATCAATCAAAAGAGCTCATCATCGAAAATATGATTGCCAGTTGTGAACACTATATCTCCTTACTTGATAAAATAGCGCTTCAGAGTAAAGAAGAGATTATTGCTGCTTAACAAGCCTTCAAATAAGGCTAAATATAGTCTTACTAAGTAATCATTATCTTGCACTTAGTAAGACTATTTTTTTCGAATTTTGTAACAAATCCATTAAACTCCTCACTAATATTTAGACTAATTATTATCAGTTATTGGTCTAAAAGGCCTTTCTATGAGAATATGTTTACTTGGAATAATAATTTTTACAGCGATAAATACTATGGGATTGTTCGATTTTTTAAAGAAGTCTGAGGACGCAGAAATTCAGCTTACAATTGGTTCACATCTTACAAAAGAAAATGTTAAATCCGCAGACTGGAAGAAAAAGGATAATGTGTACTGGAAGTCTGTTATGACTCCTTTGCAATATAATGTAACTCGAAACGATGGCACAGAAAGAGCCTTTACTGGAAGATACTGGGATGAAAAGAGAAAGGGACACTATCACTGTTCTGCATGTGGATTAAAACTTTTCTCTAGCGAAACAAAATTTAAGTCTGGTACCGGATGGCCTAGCTATTATGATGTTGTCTCAAAAGAGAATGTTCTTCTTGAAGAAGATCGGAAATTTGGAAT
>CAWUIU010000035.1:0-14627 GCA_963922285.1 uncultured Oligoflexia bacterium
ACCGAACTCATTCTTACCTACCAACAATGATTTAACGTATGTGTTTCCTTAGGTGAAACGCTATTTGCTGAAGGTACTAACACTTAAATATATTCTGAATTATGATGATCTTAATGGAGGTCATCATGACAAGGAAAAATATATATCTACTTCTTCTTAGTTTTTTGTATGTTGGTTGTGCCACAATAAGTAAGGAAGATTGCCAAAGATATAACTGGGAAGAGTTAGGAGAAAGCGACGCTCTTTCTGGTCGGCAAAAAAGCTATGTGGGGCAATACGCTGGTGCTTGTAGCGAGTTCAATATCTCTGTCAATTATGAAGCTTATGATAATGGACACAATAGAGGTTTAAAGTCATTTTGTACACGCAGAAATGGTTTAAATAGATCTTTAAAGTGTCATAGTCTTTCAAATATGTGTCGAGATCAAGGACATGAAGAATTTTATTCTCTTCAAAAGGTTGGGGCCAGGGGATGTATTTTAGATTCAAAAATTAATATTGTTAAAATTAAACTAGAAAGACTCAAGTCAAAGAAATGGAGTGAGAAACTTTTTAGTGATGAATATTTTCAAATCACAGATGAAATTAATATTCTTGAAAGCGAATTGCGAATAGCTCTTAAAGAAAAAGAAATTTTCGAAGCAGATCTTCCAAAGCTTTAGACGTATTTTATAAATGATCGCGGATCTAGAACGAGCTTGCCTGATCTTTCTTTTTTGTGAATAATTCTGCAAATTTGATCTTGCGCTTTATTGACTGTGGAAGCTGGTTTGGCAACATTAAGTTTCTCTAAGAACTCTTCACGCATACTGTCGGTTACTTCGTTAAGAAGATCAAAAATGAGTTCTTTACTTGAGAGCCGTAGTGCTGATGCTAGGACATCGTGATTGACGTCGAGTAGAAAATCTCTTTTCATTTCAGTGGTTAGATATCGAAGTCGATCAAGATCTTCTACTCGTTCATGTATATTAGCTGCGAGTTGTGGGTTCTGGGCACGGATCATTGCAATCTTGTGTCGATATTCATCAATGTGCAGCCCGTTGAAACCATTGGTATCAAGACCTTTAACTTTCTCTTGTTTTTTTTTTATGACGTTACCAATTGAATTATAGGTAATGGAGTCAAGATCAGCAGTGAACCGGACACCAACTTGAAGAAGGCTTGAGTCACTCTCACGAGAAAGTTTATATGGCTTTAGATAGACTATTTTTGCACTATGCTTTTCAGGTAGTTCTTGATCAGTTAGTCCATAGATAAAGATCTCGTCACCAACTTCAAGGTTTTCTCTCTTGGTTGCAGGGATGACAAAACTAGCACCAGCGTTAGAGATATCAGTTAAGATGTCAGAGTCTCTTTCACCAAATTCTCCAATAGAATAGGTGATTGATTTAAAGTCTTGATACTTATAATAATACCTTTCTGTAATTCTTCGATCTCGAAAACTAACTTCGTTGGGATACTCAAAGCGAAAGATATTATTATCTCTAAGAAAGAGATCTCTTTTAAAGTGCATATCATCTTTTTCATAATGAAAGAGAAGTGGTTTTTGTAGACTAATTTTATTAGAGTCTTTGAGGTATTTTTCATCAATTGTAATTTCAAGTTTTGAAATAGTTACTTTCGAGAAAATTCCATAAATTTCTATCGATTCATGAGCAGGCTCTTGCCACATCTTTATGAGAGTGACATTATTCATGTACTCCGCAAAACGCTCCTGAATATAGTCAGGATTATAGCTCGTCCAAACTTTCATTATTGCTTAAGGTCTCTCCAGCTTCTTCCAGCTCTATTTGATCTCGTCTTTTGCCATTTATTAACGGCTTTTAGGTGTCCTTTGTAATTCTTTGTAAAAACATGGGTACCATCATTTTTGCTAACAAAGTAAAGGTAGTCATGTTTTTCAGGAGCAATAACTGCTTTCATCGATTTAATACCTGGGTTAGCAATAGGGCCTAATGGTAGACCATTAACCTTGTAGGTATTGTAAGGTGTCTTTTGAAGAAGATCTTTCTTTCTTAAATTACCATTATACCTTTCATAGATCCCGTAAATTGTTGTTGGGTCAGATTGTAGACGCATACGTTTCTTTAAGCGATTGGTAAAAACTCCAGCAATTCTTGGCCTTTCAAATGTTGCACCAGTCTCTTTTTCAACAACTGAAGCAAGGATAACAACTTGATGCTTAGATAGCTTTGTTTTTGAAAAGTCGAGATTGGATGTTTTGTCTTTGAAGTTTTGCACCATTCGCTTAATAACAAATTGAGCACCTACATTTTCTGGAAATTGATATGTATCTGGATAAAGATATCCTTCGAGTCTTACTCCAGGAATGCCAAGTTTTCTCGCATATGCTTTGTCTTTAGCAAGTTTAATGAAGCTCTTAGCATCTGTAATTTTTTTATCTTCAAGGATGTTACCAATTTCAAAAAGGTTTTTACCTTCTGGAATCGTAACTTTTGTCGCGATTGATTTTCCTGAAGTTAGTAGACCTAGGACCTGAGTCATTCTCATTCCTGTCTTTACTTCGTAGCGACCCACCTTAAAATGCGTTAGTTTATTTTGAAATTTTGTATATTGATGAAAGAGTCGAGGACTGTAGACAATCGATCTTTCTTTTAGACGATAGTTAATTTTACTGAAAGTATCACCAGGTTTGATTTCGAAGATTGTATTTTCTCCTTTATATCCCCATTGATAAATACTGTAATAAACTTGAACAATAGATAAAGATACGGCTACCAACGGCGCACCAAAAAGAAATAATAAAATATGCTTCTTATTCAAAAATTCAACCTCATTTTATATTTATTAATAGGTTAGTTTTAAAAGTAATTTTTGTATAGAGAAATGTAGGTAAACTACCGAAGTTAAAAGATTTTAATTTAGGACTTTATGAAGTCTTCAAGAATAACGACAGCACTGATTTCGTCGACTTTCTTTATATCGACTTTGTAGTTGTATTCAGGTGAGTTCTCCATTCTCTTTTTGGCTTCAAAAGTACTTAGTGTTTCATCTTGAGCAAACCACTCAACATTCTGTATCTGCTTTTTGATATATTCAAAATTAGCGAGCATTTTCTTTGTTTTCTCAGATGCACTCCCATCAGTGTGATAGGGAATTCCAAAGATAATTATCTCGACGATATCTTCTTCAATAATTCGATTAACTTCGGAGATGATGTGAGTCATTCCTTTGTTTTCTATTTTGCCACGAGTGATTGGATAAGGTTCACGGCCAGGTGTGAAGGTTGCAAGACCAACTATTTTTTCTCCGTAATCAAGACATAGGATCGTTTTACCCTTAAATACTTGAAATTTCTTATAATTTTCAAATTCAAACATGACCTTTTCTAACACATCATGTCTCAAATGTAACGAATTCCTTTTAAAATAATAGGGAGCACCACATTAAATGTAGACTCTCTAGTTAAAAACTATTAATATAGACCTAATCAGATTTAAATCCACAAAAATTCTAAGTAAACCAAGTCGGGAAAGTCTTAAGGAATATTAATATTAAATTTATATATGTAGCGGAGTTAATTTAGTTATGCATTTAAATGATCTTAGAAAATTAGAAATTAAAAAATTAAGTGAAATGGCCCAGGCTGATGGAATTGAAAATTCAGCAGGTATGAAAAAGCACGAGCTGATTTTTGGTATCTTAAAAGCTCATGCCCAAAAAGATGAAGAGATCTTTGGTGGAGGAGTTTTAGAAATTCTTCAAGATGGTTTCGGATTTTTAAGATCTCCAGGATATAACTATCTTCCAGGTGCCGATGATATGTATGTTTCTCCAAGTCAGATTAGAAGATTTGGTTTGAGAAAGGGTGATACTATTGAAGGTCAGATTAGACCACCAAAAGATAATGAAAGATACTTTGCACTTTTAAAGTTAAAAACGATTAATGGTAAAACACCTGAAGAGCACAAGAAAACAGTTCTTTTTGATAACTTAACTCCACTTTACCCAGAAAAGAAAATTAATCTTGAATTTCATCCTACGAAGTATTCAACTCGTATGATTGATATGTTTGTACCACAAGGTTTTGGACAAAGGTGTCTCATTGTTGCACCACCAAAGGCTGGTAAGACTGTTCTTTTACAAGAGGTTGCAAACGCTATTACAGCAAATCATGCTGATGCTAAGTTAATTGTTCTTCTGATTGATGAAAGACCGGAAGAAGTTACAGATATGAAGAGAAATGTTGATGCTGAAGTTGTCTCTTCAACATTTGATGAGCCAGCTAACCGTCACGTTCAGGTTGCTGAGATGGTAATTGAAAAAGCGAAGCGTTTAACTGAAGCAGGTGAAGATGTTGTCATTCTTCTTGATTCAATTACACGTCTTGCTAGAGCATATAACACTGTATCACCAACATCTGGAAAGATCCTTTCGGGTGGGGTTGATTCAAATGCTCTTCATCGACCAAAGAGATTCTTTGGTGCAGCTAGAAATATTGAGAAGGGTGGATCTCTTACAATTATTGCGACGGCACTTATTGATACTGGTTCAAGAATGGACGAAGTTATTTTTGAAGAATTTAAAGGAACTGGTAACTCAGAAATTCAACTTGATAGAAAACTTCTTGAGAAGAGAATTTTCCCTGCACTTGATATTAATAAGTCATCAACAAGAAAAGAAGACCTTCTTATGGATCCATTAGATTTACAAAGAACATTTGTCCTTAGAAAAGTTCTTCACCCTATGTCGACAATTGATGCAATGGAATTCATGCTACAAAGAATTACAAAAGCTAAAACTAATGCTGACTTTATGGAGTCAATGAATAGCTAATTTTTAGGCCCATTAAGAAGTTTACGCCTAAATAAAAAATAGCTTAGCTTGGCGTAGATGTATGACTAGCACTTAATGATTGCGCTTAAATAAAAGATGGTTTTATTTGGCGTAGAATCAAGGAAGACAAGAGTTTGTTTTAAGCAAGAAATTTACGCTAAAATAAAAAATAGCTTAGCTTGGCGTAGATTTAAGGAAGATGAAAATTTTTTTAGAGATGTATGATAATACTTCGAGGAAAAAATTAGAAATCTGACGAAGAATATATGCTAAGGAAAGCTATTGGAGTCAAATTATGAGTATGTTTGATAAGTTAGACCAAGTCGTAGAGAGGTATAATACTCTCACTGAAAAATTGGCGGACCCATCAATCTACGAAAGACAAAAAGAATTTAAAAAGATTTCATCTGAAAGAGCAGCGATGGAAGACATCGTTATTTGCTATAAGAAGTATCGAACAGTTGTTGAGGATATTGAAGAAGCAAAAGAGATGCTCAAAGAGACTGATGAGGATATGAAGGAAATGGCAAAGGAAGTTCTCGCCGAGAACGAACCACAAATTCCTGTTTTTGAAGAGGAACTTAAGATTCTGCTCTTACCTAAGGACCCTTTAGATGATAAGAACTGTATGGTGGAAATTCGTGCTGGAGCTGGTGGAGATGAAGCCTCGATCTTTGTTGGTGATGTTCTAAGAATGTATCAAAACTTTAGTCGTACTCAAGGGTGGAAAACAGAAGTCGATTCTCTTTCACAAAATGATGAAGGGATCAAAGAAGTTATCTTCTCTATCGCTGGGGATAAAGTTTACTCGAAAATGAAGTATGAGTCATGTGTACACCGAGTTCAACGTGTTCCTAAGACAGAGTCTCAAGGACGAGTACACACTTCAACAATTACAGTAGCAGTTATGCCTGAAACTGAAGATCTTGACTGGGAACTTGATATGAATGATGTTCGTATTGATGTTATGCGTGCTTCTGGTTCAGGTGGTCAGCACGTTAACACTACTGACTCGGCTGTTCGTGTGACACATGAACCAACAGGTATTCAAGTTTATAATCAGGATCAAAAATCACAGCTTAAAAACAAAGAGAAGGCATTAAAGATTCTTGCTGCTCGTATCTTTGATAAAATGCTCCAGGAAAAGAATGCTGAAGAAGCTGCAGAAAGAAAAGGTCTTATCGGAACTGGTGATCGTTCTGAAAGAATTAGAACATATAATTATCCGCAGGGAAGACTTTCTGATCACCGAATTGGCTTAACTCTATATTCTCTTGATAAAATCATTGAAGGAGATATGGATCCTGTTCTTGATGCACTAATTGCTCATAATCAAGCTGAGTTAATGAAGGGTCAAGAAGAGTAGTGGTGAGCTACTTAAGTTTAAAAGAATATGCGAGTAAATTCTATGAAGTCCATCAGGAAGAGTTACTTCTTTCGTATCCTGGGTTAAGTCTTAAGCGAATTCTTGATGAACTCGACTATTATTCTATCGTTCATAATATATGCGATTTAGATACAATCGATAATCTCTATATTCCAAGCTCTTCACATCCTTTGGATGATTTTTTTAATGCTCTTTTAAGTGGTGTGCCTCTAGAGTACATAAATCGTCGAGCGTATTTTTATAAGAGTAGCTTCTTTGTTAACTCAAGTGTCCTTATCCCACGTAGTGAAACTGAAATACTTGTTGAGACAACAGTAGCTGAAGTAAAGAAAAATAAATTAGATAAGCTATCGATATGTGATATCGGTACAGGTAGTGGTGCAATTCTTTTAAGTATATTGGCTGATATTGATGTTGCCGATGTTAATGCTGTAGGTTTTGATCTTTCTGCTGATGCACTTGAGGTGGCAAAAACAAATTATCATCACCTAGGATTTAAGATTGATCAACGTTATCAGGTGGATTTTAAGATTAACGATCGTCTGACTGATATTGAGCAAAAGTTTGATATTATCGTTTCAAATCCACCTTATATAAAGGAAGTCTCAGACCAAGAGAAGGTGCATGGACAAGTATTTGAATTTGAACCACATATGGCATTATTTATAGAAGATAGTGCATATGACAATTGGTTTGAAGAGTTCTTTAAGCAAGTGTACGATAGGTTAAATGATCAAGGTTTCTTTATGATGGAAGGGCATGAAGATCATCTTGAATATCAGTCAAAAATGGCTGAGAAAATATTCTCTGAGGTCGTTATTGTTAAAGATTATACTGGAAGAAATCGATTTTTAAAAATAAGAAAATAAGAGGATTACATAATGGATAAAATAAAAATTCAAGGACCTTGTCAGTTAAGTGGTGAAGTTTCTATTTCAAGAGCGAAGAATGCTTATCTTCCAATCTTGGCAGCTGTTCTTCTAACGGATAAGGAAGTAAGACTGAAAAATCTTCCAAATCTAAGAGATATAAGAACGATGCTTAAGCTTCTTCAGAATCTTGGAGTTCAGGTTAGGGAAGAAGGTGACTTAACAATTTTTAATGCATCTACTTTGAATTCGTACGAAGCGACTTATGAACTTGTAAAAACAATGCGTGCTTCGATCTTTGTTTTAGGCCCACTATTAAGTCGACTAAATAAAGCAAAAGTATCTCTACCTGGTGGTTGTGCCATTGGAACTAGACCAATTGATATTCATTTAAGAAATCTTGAAAAGATGGGAGTTAAGATTGACCTTCAATCTGGTTATGTCTGGGCCGAAGCTAATGAGCTTGTTGGAACGAAGCTCGCTCTAAAATTCCCGTCTGTCGGTGCTACTGAAAACCTTATGATGGCCGGAGTTTTTGCAAAAGGCACGACAATTATTGAAAATGCTGCAAGAGAACCAGAGATCGATGATCTTGCAAACTTCCTAAACTCGATGGGTGCAAAGGTTTCGGGAATCGGAACAAGTCGAATTGTTGTTGAAGGGGTTGAAGAGCTTTTTGAAACAACTTATGAAGCCATTGGTGATCGTATTGAAGCGGCAACTTATGTGATGGCCGGCTTAGCAACGAATTCTGAAATCACAGTAAAGAATTTTAATCCAACACATATTGAATTTGTTATCGATAAACTAAAAGAAATGGGTGCAAATCTTGTATGTGGTCAAGACTTTGTGAAGGTTTCACCAAGCAAGCTTAAAGCAATTCAGATTGAAACCGCACCTTATCCTGGATTTCCAACAGATGCACAGGCTCAGATGGTAACACTTTGTATGATGAGCGGTGGTACTTCAATCATTAAAGAAACGATTTTTGAAAATAGATTTATGCATGTTCCTGAGTTAACAAGACTAGGAGCTAAGATAAATCAAAGTGGTAACACTGCTGTTATCGAAGGTGGTCAAAGCCTCGTTGGCGCACCTGTTATGTGTACTGATCTTAGAGCATCGGCTGCTCTTGTTATTGCTGCTCTTTGTAGTGAGGGAGAAACACTCATCGATCGAATTTATCATTTAGAAAGAGGATATGAAAATCTTAGCGAGAAGTTACAAGGGTTAGGGGCTAAGGTCGAAGTTATCAAAGAATAGGAGATAAATATGTCTGACTGTTTATTTTGTAAGATAATTACTGATGAAATTCCCAGTACAAAAGTTTATGAAGATGAATTTGTCTATGCCTTTAAGGATATTAATCCTCTGGCAAAAGAGCATTATCTCTTTATTAGTCGCGAACATTCGACGAATGTTAATGACATGGCCGATAATCCGGAAGAAATCTCTCACATCTTTCGTGCGATAAAGATTTTTACACAATCTAACGAACTTGAAAAAAATGGTTTCCGAGTTGTGACCAATATTAATGAACATGGTTGTCAGACCGTTTTTCATACACACTTTCATGTTCTAGGTGGTGAGCAGTTAAGAGGATTTGGCGCTTAAAAATTTTTTGTAATTGAAAAATCCTAGACCTAAGACAATAACAAGAAATGAGAATACATACATATTAGTTGTCATCGGTAGAATCAGCAAAGATCCAATATATTGAAAAATGATGATTGTTATTAGGAAGTATTGAATAAATGCTTTTGTTCTCTTATTTATAAAGAGTGACCCAATTGGAGCTCCTAATACAACAACCGGTATACAGACGAGTAAATAGTTTATCGCTTCAGTTGAAAGGTCTTGATAGACTTGTGACTTTATAAGAAAAGCAATAGCAGAAGTTAGTCCCATGATCACAACAGATGTAGGAGTCGCAACTTTTACACATACGTCTTTATTCAAAGTGAAAAATGAAAAGAGGATAATGTCGACCCCCGAGCCTGTTAGAGAAGTAACGATTCCGCCCATCGCACCTAAAGCAATATATGTAACAATTTCTAAAATACCATTAGCCTTTAAAGTCTCTTTTTTTAGTTTCTCATTCTTAGTTCGATAGAGAGTAAACGCAAAACTAATCCACAAAGAAGTGAAAAATATTTTTAAGTAAGAAGGACTCATTAAATTTTGAAAAGATTGAAATCCTATAAAGAGACCAATCGTCGCTCCAATGAGAATATAGGGGAGCACATCTTTTAAAATCTTTATTCTAAAAATAAGTATACTGAGAGTAGCGGCAATCATACCGAAAGATTGGATCATGATTGAAAAGTCTCTAGCTGTTGTAGGTGCGATTTTAAATAGAAGAGTCATCACGGGAAAAGCAATTGCCCCTCCTCCTTCAGAGGATGCTCCTGCTATAAAAGAACCAAAGATCATTGTTAAGGTCATAAACCAATTATCATGAAAGAGATTGAGCTTATCAAAGTAGATCATGTAGCTAAACCAAAGCAAAATAACGATTGCTATAATAGATGTAAATAGAGCACGATTTTTATTGTTTTTCACACTATGTTCTTCTTCCAATTAGTGATTTTAAAATCCAAATGTCTCCCACAAGAGAGAGAAGACTTCCTAGAATAAGGATGACACCAAAGTCCTTTGAGAACTTAAAGTATCCAAAAAGAAAAATCATTGAACTAAAGGTTGTTATTAAAAAGACAATAATTGAGCCTCCGCCTATGTTTGAGATTCCTCTATCTAAAGAATTTTCTTTTTTTGCAAAAATAAATTGAATAGCGTTATCGCCAGTTATACCGACAATGATACTGGCAAACATACAGGTAATATAGTTGATAGGCATATCTAAGAGTTTCATTAATGTTAGACAAGCAAAGGGGCCCCACATAGAGGAGAGAATGACTGTCGTTGGATAACCAGCGTTATTGACTTTTACTAAGAAGAGAATAACTAAGGAGACAAGTAGCAAGCTTGTTCCAAAACTCTTGATGAGAGCTCGAGGTATTTTTTCTCCAAATTCTGTGTAAGCGATTAGATTTCCTGTTGGAAAGCAATCCTTGCCATCATTACATAGAGCTTCAATTTCTCTTTTTAACTTTGAGACAAGCGAAACTTCATTCTTTGTTAAGTACAAGATTGCTCTCGAATATATGTCATTTCTAAATCTCTCATAGAGAGGTGTCATTTTGAAATCTCTTAAAATTAACTCGCTTCTATTAGGACTTGTGTTTTTTGTTAAAAAGTTAATGATATCTAAAATACTAATTGTCTTAATAATATGATCATTCTTTTGAATTTGAGAAAGAACTTTTTCTTGAAAGACAGGGTCTTGATTCGTGAAAATAATATCAAAAGTCGTTGTCCACTCTCTCGTCTTTGTTAGTTTCTTTAGACCTTGAGTGAAGCTATGATCATCGGGGAAAATCGCAAATGGTTCTTCGTAAATATTAGGCTTAAGTACGGCAAGAGATCCAGTTAAAAAAACTAGCAGAAGGGAAATACTTACATACTTAGGAATAGTATTAGTGGTTACAGATTTTAGATGAGTAGTGAAAAAGGAACGTTCTTTAATAACAAGGTTTTGAAAGCTTTTAAATTTTTCAACAAGAGCAGGTAGAAAGAGAAAGGTTAAGATCCATTCGATAATTGCACCGAAAGCAGCACATAAGCCAAATCTTTGGAGAATTACAATATCTGAAAGATAGAGAGAGCCAAAACCGATGACTGTTGTAAGTGATGTGAAGAAAGATGGGGCAAGTAATTCACTTGTACTCTGTTTGAAAGAGATATTTTGATAATACATCTTAGCGAGAATGAAGATATAATCTTGTAAAGCTGAGATAGCGAGAAGTAGAAATATGCCAGAATTTAACATATCAATAGGAATATTAAAAAGAGACATGGTTCCATAGAGAAAAATTCCCATCATGGTTAATGTTACGAGTACAAGAAGACTACTTTTAAATGATCCAAAGAAGATTCTAAAAAGAACCACAATAATAACACAGAGTATGATATTGAGAATACTCATATGAATGATTCCTTCATGAACGTAACGCCTATTAGATGCCCATGAAAGGAGATGAAAATTAAAATTAATTTCATTTTTATAAAGAAAGAGTTTTAAGTCATTTTCAAGGTTACTTATGATTTTTGCATTAAACTTTTTCTTTTGTTGAGTAACATCATTCTTTTGTAAAAGAATTTCAAAAATTATATTGTTCTTACTTCTTGAGCTGGTAAATATATCCTTCCATGGCGTTGAGTCGAGAATTTTATAATCGACTCTTTTTATTTCATGACAATCTAATGGGAGAAGGGTGGGATAGTGAAGTGAATCTGATTTACTATCTGCATAACGAATATGAAATGGGGAGTTTATTGTAATTAGGTTGGGGTCATTTATAACTCTGTTTTCGAGCCATAATAGAGTTTTGCAAACTTTCTGATTGTTTGCGACATCTCCCGTGAAGAGAATTGGAACACGATAGTATTTTTCGAAGTTCTCCTCTAGAATAGTTAATCTTTGATAGTCTGGTGACGACTTATCTATTTGATCTTTTATTACAATATTTTTTTTGAGACTGGTTGCTTGATAAAGAAAAGCAATTGAAAGAACGAAGAACAATAAAAGAGTCCAACGACTATGATTTAGTGCCTTGTTATAAATATAGTTTAAGAATAGAAACATCACTATTAATCATACATCGCGATGAATTTGAAGTACAAGGATTACATGATAGAACTTGCTGAATAATCAATTTTACCGCTAATATAGACCTATGCAAAAGTTTTTTAAATTTTGGTCATATTATTTACCACTTCCTCTTTATGGACTTCTTCTATTTTGGTGGACTTCACAAAGTATGAATCGAGTATTCACACTTTTTGTCTTTATTCTGCCGGTCGCTTATGGATACATTACTCCTTATATCGCAACTACAATCATGAAAAAGTGGAAGTTTACTGGTGGTTTAAAGATTGGTGAAATCTATTTTCATCAAGGGTTTAAAATTGCAGCTAATTTAATTCTATGGCTATCAATTGCCATTATCGATCTCGATACGAAGAATATTTTAAGTATAACGACAATTGTTAAACTTTCTCTCTTTGTAGGGACACTTCAATCATTGATTATATGGATCCACGATATATATGCTCTTCGATTTGGAACTATCGAAATGAGTAATGAGTTATACTTGTCTGGTGCTCCTGCTGAAGTAGTAGCATTTCAATTTGCACCTGCAACTTTCTTTATTTTAGGATTTTCTTTCTCAGGGCTTTCTTTAGCTTTTTTGAATCACATGAATAGTGGGGCACATATGTCGGGTATGGGGTTTGTTGTTTCAATATGTGTTGCATTGACGATTTTAAATCTTCTTGTTTCAGTAGTTTACAAGGTTTGTGAGCAAGGACTGCAGAATCCATAGAGTCAGAATTTATAAGATTACCTTCTTGTTATACAAAATTTATCTATCTATAATGAATATGGACTTAGAGACTCTATTATAGAGAAAGGAGTAGTAATGAGAATTGTGTTAGGCGTTTTACTAACGTCATTGATTTCTTTGCAAATTCAAGCGGCACCACCGAAGTTTGTTAGAGCGAATTATAAATGGATGACTCCTTCGGAATATAAAGAAAATAGAACTAAGGCCCAATCACGAAGTGGTGAAAGAAAGATCGCCAATACAATTAGTGAAGAAATGATGTCGATAGAATATCGTGCTTTCAGAGATAAGTTTTTAAAGGTTAAGACTTCTCAAGATTACGCTAAGTTATTAGATGAATTAGAAAAAGGTTATGATTCACATCCTGCTGACCTTAAATATGTTGCAGCTCGTATGAAACCAGTAAATTCAATGAGAGGAATTCTTTTTCGTTTAACAAAGATTATGAAAAAAGAAGATGTGACACATAGTTACTTTTTGACAATTGTAAGAAGACTAGCTGGACAAATGAGAATCTTTTTTCCTTTTGATCATGCTGATGCAACTTTTGACTATTTTGCGCGTCCTTATAAAGAGGGTCGAGATATCGTTGATTATTTCGATTCAATAGAAGACTTTCAAAGTTATATGGTGACAGATGTCTATAAACTATTAATCGAATCAGCTAATAGAATTCAGAGTATGGACTTCTCGAAGACCAGAATATTATGGGATAATAAAATTCTAAATGGATCGGAGTCATTCGTTGATGATGTTGCGAGATATCGTGTTATAGGAGAAGCTGAGCGATATGCTAGTATGTATCGCTTGCATCGAGGAATGGCCTTTGTTAATCGATTTGCTTCTTATAACAATAATAAAGTTCTAGAGTATACGAAGGATATGGGGAAACTCTATGGCATTGATGGTTTCTTTTCATCTGTTGATGGAGCACCTTCTTATAAGAGAGTAAAAATTGCTGAGAAAAAGAAGTATGAAAATCTTTTTAAACTTACTGAAAGCGGGGGAGACTTCATGGGACAATCGTTAAAGCATATCCAAGAGTCAGTAAAGTTTTTAAGAATTATTCATGATGAACTTAAGAATAGGCCTGCTAATACATTTCAGAGAATTAATCCGGTGAGAGTTACTGCATGGGAAAGAGAAATAAATTCGGGATTAGATACAATTGAAGCAATCGTCAGTGGTCCGACTGAATTACGATCAGCAATTACTGGCGAAGTTATTCAGGTAAATTTTCCAGAGTTTTATTTGAATCCACCAAAGGACTTGAAGAAACTTCTTCCAATAGATTGGGACATCGAGAATAAAAAAGTTAGCTCAGGCCTTAAGAGGTTTCAAATGAACAAAAATAAGAGAGAATTTTTGGATATTAAGTATCGCAACTATCACTGGGGAAGCCCGACAAAATGGAATGGAAAAGGTTATAAAAGATACTTTCCATCAATAAAAGATGACTCTGACATTCCAAGACATATTAGAATTTTCCGTCAATCTCTAGGGGCTTCGACGGTAGGTACTGTCATTACTCAGTTTACAGAATAAGTGAATATAGAAGAATTAAATATAGAAGGCCTTCACAAAGTATTGGTAATAAAAAACTTACCGTATGAAAGTGAAGGCTTTTTAGTTATTAAGAGCATAAAGAATAGTATCTGCACAGGTGGTCTAAGAATCACTGATTCCGTTCATTTAAATGAAGTCATTAATCTTGCCATAAGTATGGATCTGAAGTTCTCGTCATATGATTTTGCAATTGGTGGCGCGAAATCTGGTCTACGAATTCCTCAAAAGATTGATCGAAATAAAAGACAGGAAGTTCTAGCCAAATTCTCAAAAAGTATTAAAGAGTACTTATCGACATGTTATTTAACAGGACCAGATCTTGGCTCCAGTAATGAGGATATTGATTTAATTTATAGAGCATCTAACTTAAATCAGATGGTCTTAAGTAAGAAGCTTTTGCAGAAGACACCTATGAAGTCTTTTCTTTTTAAAATTCCTGATTTCATTTTGAAGTGGATACCTACAGGTTATTCGAAGTATGGAAACAAACTAACGGCATTAGGTCTTTTGAAATCTTTAGAAGCTATTAATAAAGAGAGAAAT
>CAWUIU010000036.1:0-14575 GCA_963922285.1 uncultured Oligoflexia bacterium
CTCACTTTATTCTCCTGCGAATGTACAAGGTCGAAGTATTGGAATTTTCCGTTCGCTTGGAGCTCTTTCTCGTGTGATTGGGCCGATTGCTGCTTCACTAATCTACTGGAAATATGGATCTTCATATCCTTATATCATTGGCTCTATTTTTCTATTAGTTCCAATTATCATGATTTCTAAATTACCTGAGCTAAAAAAGGCATAGTTCTAAAATTTATAGATTTATTAAAATCAGTAAGATGTAAAATAATAAAAAAGGCCAGTGTTTAACTGGCCTTTTTTATTTAACTTGAAATTTGTTTTAAGCTTTCATTTCAATTTGCGACTGCATGTAGTTTTGTTCTCCAACTTTTTCCAGGAGACCTTTTTGTGTTTCTAGCCAGTCAACATGCTCTTCTTCACTTGCTAAAATATCTGTAAAGAGTTGTCTTGAAACAAAGTCTTTCTCTTTTTCACAAAGCTCAATGCACTCTCTTAGAAGAGGAAGTGCTTCATATTCAACTTGAAGATCACACTCGATAATTTCTTTAATGTTTTGGCCAATTTTTATACGGTCAAGCTTCTGTAGGTTAGGGAGGCCTTCAAGAAATAAGATCCTCTTAATTAGCTCGTCAGCATGTTTCATTTCATCGATGCTAGCATCATATTCAAGCTTTCCAAGCTTTTCTAAGCCCCAGTCTTGTAACATTCTTGCATGGAGAAAATATTGATTAATAGCAGTTAGTTCTTTGGTTAGAACTTTATTCAGTGCTTCAATTATTTTTTGATTACCTTTCATACCTAAACCTCATATTAGTTTTATATTTAGATATTAAGGTCTGTTTATGAGTTGTGTCTATAATTTTATGGTTTGCTATTTAGAACTTTGGGTATGTATGGCAGACTTTTTATGTACTTGTTTTTTGAGATGGGGATTGATTTTATGAATTGCTTCGAGGAGACAGATTCCACATGAGTTTCCAATACCAAGACGACTCAATACTTCTTTATCAGTATTTGACTGTTTTGCTACTTTTTCAAGTTGTTCTTCTGTGATTCCGTTGCAAATACAAATATACACTTGCTACTCCTTCTGTTTTGATTATATATCAATAGTTTCAATAATCAAACATTATATTTATCGGCAAGACAACCGTATGGCCTTATATACATAAGTAATTGTAATTAAATAGAAATCAATGAAGAAGTAATAATTTTAGCAATATTGAGGTTTGAACTTCTTTCAAAGTACTCAAAACCAGGGCATAAATTTAACTCTAGAATGTAGTACCTTTTCTGCTGATCCTGCAAAATATCAATCCCGAAATAGTAGATTCCTGTGTTCTCAAGAACTTCCTGTACAATTGAAACAACCTCTTTTGGCAATTGATTGGTATTAATAAAAGATAGGTTACTATTAGCTGCATTTAGAATTTGTATATTCTCTTTATCTTTTTTCTCTAAAGCACCTACAATCATCCCAGCAATAGCGATCACACGCCATTCTCTGTGATTATCTATTTGTTCTTGAATGATGAAGTTGTCGTCAAAAGCATTTTCAATACATTCCCTAATATGGCCATGGATACTTATTCCTCTACCTTGATTTGAGCGCATAGGTTTTAGAAGAAATGAATTCTTTGCAGCTAATATTTTTGATGGCTGATCTTTAACAGATATAGTTAGAGGATGAGTCAGGCCATGTTGCAAATAGAACTTCGATTGTTCATATTTACAGCGAAAAATTCTACTTTGTTTAGTGCTAGGGAGGCTCGTTAGTGGTGATAACTCTTCGAGTCTATCTATTACTTCAAGATCATAATCATTATACTTAATTCCAGTAATGCGATTGACGACATATGTATATGGCTCATTACTGTGCTCATCAAGGAGTCGGTCTACATCATCTGAAAAAGGATTGAAAAGATTGATCTGTATTTGCGGACTTAGTGCATTAAGCTCTTCTACTATCCTAATGATGCTGTGTGTTTTCGCATTGGTTTGAAAAATGCATATTTTCATGATTTCAGTATCCTAAGTGTAATATAATTCCTATAATACAGGAAATTAATTGGAACATAAAAATGAAATATTTTTACTTATTTATATTGATGACGCTATTGTCTTGCTCAACATTTGATGTTGCGAAAGTTTCGAAGACCCTGGTTAATAAAGTTGTAGAGACAGAGAAAACGGAAGTAAGTCTCAAGAAAACCACTGATTTTAAGCCTGTTAAAAAAGAGCAAGTTGTTAGAAAGTTTACTCGCGTAAAAAATACAAAAAAAGTTGAAACGTTTTGTAATAAAACACAAAAAAAATTTGCTCATTGGGGCTGGGGCCTTAGTCGGTGTAAGTCTTTTCAATGGAACCATGTCAGAGATTCATTCTTAGGTGATCCTCTCATGTGGGTAACTTTTGGAAAAGAAAAGGAGGTTCTTTCGCTTCCTAAGGAGAAAAGAAACGTAACGATGATTCTTTGTGGAGTTCATGGTGATGAAATCACTCCTGTTAAGTTTTGCTACGATATTTTACACTATCTTTATCAACTTCAAGTCAATGAGACGCAAGATAAGAACTTTGATGATAAATTGATTGTTGTTGCCCCTATTGCAAATCCTGATTCATTTTTTAGAAAGAGACCAACGAGAACAAATTATCGTGGAGTTGATATAAACCGTAATTTTCCAACAAGAGATTGGAATGGAAAGGCTCTTTCTCTTTGGAAGAAGAGATATCGTCGTGACAAAAGAAGATATCCTGGAAAAAAAGCGATGAGTGAACCGGAAACATACTTTCAGGTAAACTTGATAAAGCGATATCAGCCAAGTCGTATTATTTCAGTTCATGCACCACTGACAATTTTAGATTATGACGGACCGACGCTTAGTACGAAAGCACTTCCTGATCATAATCATGGTGTTGTTGCTATGAACGCTATGTACCTTCTTGAACAAATGAGTAAGAAGGCCAGTGGTTACCGAATTAAGAATTATCCATTTTTCCCAGGAAGCTTAGGGAATTATGCGGGTAATGAGAGACATATTCCAACGTATACACTTGAGCTCCCATCAAGTGATAACCGCAATCATAAAAAATATTGGAAAATGTTTAAAACTTCAATCGACTACGCTCTGTTCTTTAGTGGAGAAGAGAGTACTGTTGTCAAAACAAATGGGGATGAGGGAACACTTAAGTCCTCTAACTAAGAGAAAAGTCATTTATGAATAATATCGTTTTTAAAAATTTAAATTTTGAATCGGTAAGTACTACTTTCATGGAAGTAAAGAGTAGTAATAACATAGTTGAAGGTAAAGTCCATTTAGTGGGATTCCCTTTTGATGGAACAGCATGTTTTAGAAAAGGAACGCGCCTTGGACCAAACGCAATTCGTAATATCTCTTATGGAATTGAAACTTATTCACCTTATCTTAATAGTGATATCGATGATAGTTTAAATTTTGATCGAATCATTGACCTTGGAAATTTAAAAGTAGAGGACCAGTCAGAGGAGTCCTGGAAAAGTGCCACTGATTATTATATTGATGTATTTGGTAAGACACCGTTAGAAAGTAAGAAGGTGAAAACTATTGTTCTAGGTGGAGAACATTCAATTTCTTATGGACCAATAAAAGTATATTTAGAAGAGTATGATGATCTCGTTCTTCTACATCTTGACGCACATGCGGATTTACGAGATGGTTACGAAGGTTATCATTACTCTCACGCATCTATAATAAGAAGGGTATTAGATCATTTTAAGGAAGGACACAAATTAATTCAATATGGTATTCGATCGGGAACAAAAGAAGAATATGACCATATGAATAAGACTCACTCATTAAAAACGAGTCGTTCTGAATTTCTAGAGTCTGTAAAAGAAATAAGACAAGATCGACCAATCTATCTTACTTTAGACCTTGATTATTTTGATCCTTCTTTTTTTCCTGGAACTGGAACCCCTGAGCCTGGAGGTGAAGATTTTCACTCTTTTATTGCTCTTATGAAAATTTTAAAAAATAAAAAATTTGTTGGTGCAGATATTGTTGAATTAGCTCCGGAACTTGACTCCTCTGGAAATAGTTCAGTTTTTGCTGCAAAGGTTTTAAGAGAAGTTTTACTTGCTCTGAAGCAATAGGAATTAATATGGCATGGAATATCGATAAATCACGTGAGTTATATAGTATTGATAAATGGAGTAATGGCTATTTTGATATTTCAGAAGCTGGGCATCTTGAGATATTTCCACACGGTAAGGAATCTTCAGAGTCTATTTGCTTTAATAAAGTAATTAACGAGATTAAAAACGAATCACTAACATTGCCTGTTGTCGTTCGTTTTCATGATATCCTTCGTTCAAGAGTAAGAGAGCTAAATACCACATTTCAATCGATAATTTCAGAATATGAATACCAGGGTAAGTTTCAAGGTGTCTACCCTATAAAAGTTAATCAAATGCGTGAAGTTGTCGAGGAAATAGTCGAAGCTGGAAATGAGTTTGATTTTGGTTTAGAAGCAGGTTCAAAAGCTGAACTAATGGCCGTACTTGCCTATAATACAAATAAAGAGTCTCTTACAATACTTAACGGATATAAGGATGAAGACTATATGAAGCTTGCGCTTCTTGGTCGAAAGCTTGGGCGTAAAATTGTTATCGTCATTGAAAAGTTTAGTGAATTAAAAATGGTAATTGAGCTTTCAAAAAGACTTAATGTTAAGCCTCTCTTGGGAGTAAGGTCAAAAATGACAGTTAAGGGAAGGGGTAAGTGGGAATCTTCTAGTGGTGAGAAGGCAAAGTTTGGTCTTAGTACTAGTGAAATTTTACAGGCAATTGATACTCTTAAAAAGGCTGGCTATCTCAATTCTTTAAAGCTACTTCATTTTCACATAGGATCGCAGGTAACGGATATTCGAGCTATAAAAGAAGCTATGAATGAAGGGGCACGTTTATATACTGAAATCGTTAAACTTGGGGTTGAGTTAGAATACTTTGATGTTGGTGGTGGTCTTGGTGTTGACTATGACGGCTCATCTTCAACAAATGATTCTTCAATAAATTATGGTCTCAAGGAGTATGTTTCAGATATCGTTCATTCTTTACAGCAAATTTGTGACTTACAAGAAGTTAAACATCCGACAATTGTAACAGAAAGTGGACGAGCAATTACTGCGCATCATAGTTGTGTTGTTACTAATATTATTGGTGAAATAAATAATAGCCAAGTTAAGGGAGATTTATCTCTATTAAAAAATGAACATATTCTCTTGCAAAATATGCGTGAGCTTGAAACTGAGCTTTCATCTAAGTCTAATTTAAGTGAGGCATTTAACGACGCCAAGATGTATAAGGCTGATGCTCTAAGTGCATTCAAGCTAGGTGTCGTAAGTATTAGCGAGAGAGCTAAAATTGAGACACTTTTTTGGATGGTGGCCAAAAAAATTAAGTCCTTTATGTCTAGAGATGAATTAGGTAGTGAACTTGATCAAGATTTGGACGCAATGCTTTCTTCTCAGTACCTTTGTAATTTTTCTGTTTTTCAATCAGCGGCAGATAGTTGGGCTATAGAGCAAGTGCTGCCAATTACTCCTATTTCCAGATTACACGAGAGGCCAAGTGTAAGTTGTTCACTTGTCGATATTACTTGTGATAGTGACGGAAAAATTGATCGCTTTGTCGATTTTGAAGGAGAAAAGTCATCTACCATAAAATTGCATCGTTTAAATGGTGATGATTATCATATCGGAATTTTTTTAACGGGGGCTTATCAGGATGTAATGGGAGATATGCATAATCTCTTTGGCCGATTAAATGAAGTTCATGTTTACGCTCATCCTGATGAGACAGATGGTTTCTATATTGAAGAAATAATAAAAGGATCGCGTTCAGAGCAAGTTTTACAAACGATGCAGTACAATCCTGAGTATTTAGCTCTTTTAGTTAAGAAGTCTATTGATGAAGAAATTGCTAGAAAGGAAATTGCACCCAGGGAGGGGGTAAAATTAGTTGATTTTTATGAGTCCTGTCTTGAGGGTTACACTTATCTTAATTAAATTTAGCCTGAAAACCTGTTCTAGATCATATTTATATTCCTGAATAAAATCGTAAAATAGAGTCAGTTTTATCAAGGATAAATTATGACTCTAATGACCAGTGTTCTTCTCTATATACTAAGTTTTACAGCAAGCATTTATTTTTTAGGCATTAAACAGGATTTCTCTGTTAAGATTATTTATTCACTCTTGTCCATTCAGGGACTGGTTCTATTAGGTTTCTTTTATTATATATTTGTTCGTCGCAGATTTAAGAATAAAAACTTAACTGATATTGGTCAGATTAAAGAAAGGGTTTGTAACTTATCAGGAGTCACTGATCAGATTTCTAACTCTAGTGAAAATCTAAATCAAGGATCTTTGGAACAAGCTGAAGCGTTAGAACAGACAGCAACAGCTACTCAAGAAATTGCATCAATGGCAAAAAATAACTCACAAGTGACTGAGTTATCTAGAGCACTCATCGATAAATGCCTCGATAGTGTTTTAAGTGGAGAAAATTCCATGGGTGCTCTGATGCAGTCATTCAATGAAATACTTAAAGGTAATATAGAATTTGAAAGATTTATAAAAGATAATAATGAACAATTAAATGAAATAAAGAATGTTATTGCTGAGATTTCTGAAAAGACAAGTGTCATTAATGATATCGTTTTTCAAACGAAACTGCTCGCTTTTAATGCGTCGGTTGAGGCCGCTAGGGCAGGTGAACATGGTAATGGCTTTGCGGTTGTAGCAGAAGAGGTTGGCTCTCTCGCTTCAATGAGTGGTAAGGCATCAAATGAGATAAGCAGCATTTTACAAACAGGTTTAGAAAGAGTTGAAAAGATTATCAATGAAACCAGCTCTAAAGTTGAAAATTTAATTATATTGGCAACAAGGCGTATTGAAAACGGTGAAAAGCAAGCGAGCTTAAATATTGAAAACTTTAAAAATATTCGTGGGCAAGTTAAAGATGTTCATAGCAATATAACTCAAATCGCTCAATCATCAGTTGAGCAATCTTCAGGTATAGAGGAAGTAAATAAGGCTATTAACATGCTAGAGCAAAATAATCAAAGAACGATGCTCATTGCCAAGCAATCTCTTGAGGTTTCTAATTCCTTAAAAGACGAATTCATCGTTTTGAACACAATTTTTAAAGATAAATATAAAATGGATACAGTCTTCACGGAATTTGAGTGGAGTGATAAATTTGAAATTGGCGTCCAAGAAATGGATGAAGAGCATAAGTTTCTAATTAATAAAATTAACATCTTTGTTCGTGCACTTAATGGTGATGGAAATCCAGAAAAAAGTTTTCAAGATATGAAGGCATTTACGATTAAGCACTTTGAGGATGAAGAAAGATATATGAAAAGTTTTAATTACTCATCATTTGAAGCTCATAAAAAAATTCACATAGCTCTTCTTGCAAAAGTACAAAGTTTTGAGAATGAGCTAAAAAATGGAACGATTGATAAAACAAGAGTTGTTGCATTTCTTAAGAACTGGTTAGTGAGTCACATACTCGGTGTTGACACACAATATGCAAAAGAGTCGCAAAATATCAAATATATAAGTGCTTAGACCGATTGTTTTAGTCTGGTGATGTCATAAAGATTATAAATTGCTCCAAAAATGCCGATAAAGCTGTAAGGAGTAGAAATGTCTGATTCTGCAGAAGATATTGAAATTACAATTGATAACAGTCTTGAAGAGGAAGAAGAGTCCGCCCATAGTAAAACAGAGGATCTTCATCTTTATTTTCGTCAAAGTTTATCTGCGAGAGTTGGTACAATTGGTATTTTCATTATCGTTATGCTCTCATTATTCTTTGTCTTATCAAGTACTCTATTAATCCTATCTTATAGCAAAATGGGAAGAGAGCTTTTACAAGGTCTAAAAATTCTTTTATTCTAATAAAAAAACTAGGATATTTTAATGAGTGATGTTTTTACTGAAAAATTAGATCTAGGCTATATAGAAGACGCAATTGATATTTCTTATGATGAATTTAAAAAATCGATTACCTCTAGAAGAAGTGTTAGAGTGTTTTCAGATGAAATACTTGATGAGTCCATCATTCAAAATGCTCTAGAAGATGGTTTACTTGCTCCTAACTCCTCTAATCTTCAAGCATGGGAATTCATATGGGTTAGAACTCCTGAAAAGAAAAAAGAATTAGCTCGTTATTGTTTCTCTCAAAACGGCGCAAAAAGTGCAAGTGACCTCATTGTATGTGTTGCAAGAACAGATACGTGGAAAAAGCATTGCGAAGATATGATTGAATTAATGAAGAGTAATAATGAAGAAGTACCAAAAGTCGTTTATGAATATTACCAAAAAATAGCTCCTATGGCCTATGGTCTAATGGGTCCTTTCGGTATTCTATCTCCATTAAAATGGCTCTTCTTCAATGTGATTGGCTTATTTAAGGTCATGGCTAGAGAGCCTATCTGGCCTAGTGACTTAAAGACTTGGGCAGTTAAGTCTTGTGCTCTAGCCTGTGAAAATATTATGCTATCTCTTCGCGCTCAAGGAGCTGACTCGATTCCTATGGAGGGCTTTGATTCTAAAAGAGTTAAAAAGATGCTTGGACTTAGCAGGCATCATCATATTACTATGATCTTAGGTGCTGGGAAAAGAGCTAAAGCTGGAGTTTATGGACCACAACTTAGATTTGATAAAGAAAGGTTTATCAAGAAAATCTAGAAGGTTTTTCTTTCAAAGTGCTAATTTATTCATGATATAATCGTACTCTTTCTTGGTCATCGGCATTATTGAAAGTCGATTTCCCTTTTGTAGTAGCTTCATATCTTTTAGAGGGCTTTTTTCCTTTAATGTAGAAAGTGCGATTATATCCTTAAACTTCTTCTTAAATTTTACTGAAACCATGAACCATCTTGGGTTATCTTTGGAAGACTTTTTATCAAAGTACTTACTTCTTTGGTCAAAAGCAGTGTGGTCAGGATGTGACTCTTTAGAGACAACGGCAATTCCAGCAATTCCTGGTACTTGACAACTTGAATGATAAATAAAGACAAGGTCTCCTTTTTTCATATCATCACGCATGAAGTTTCTTGCTTGATAATTTCTGACACCATCCCAAGATTCTTCTTTTACTCTTTTTAAATCATCAATTGAAAAAGTGTCTGGCTCTGTTTTCATTAGCCAATAATTCATAGTGCCCTCTAGTTTTTAATGAGACCTTTCAGATTTTTCTTCATAAAACTTGGCAGCGCAAAGCATCCAACATGTACTTGTTCATTATAATATTCAAAATCAAGTTTTGAATCTAATACTCTTGACTCATTAAAATCTTTTGTTGGATGATATTTTTTCGTTGCATAGGTGAATGACCAAAGACCACCCGGATAAGTTAAGTTTGAAAAGTTATAAATAAATACATTCTCAAATACTTTATTTAAAACTGTCAGTAAGCTCTTTTGAACATCTGCATTGTAAAATGGTGATTCTCCTTGAGAGACAACAATACCGTCTTGTGTTAAAACGCGGTTAACATTTTGATAGAATTCTTCACCAAAAAGTGGTGTTGCTGGACCGATCGGATCAGTTGAATCAATGATAATGACATCAAAATTCTCGTTTGTCTTTGCCATATACTCAACACCGTCGCCAATAATAAGTTCGAGTTTTGGGTGACCTTTTAGGACCTCTGATGTTTGAGGAATATGTTCGATACAAGAGTTGACGACCATATCATCAATCTCAACCATGACACATTTTTCAACAGACTCATGCCTTAAAACTTCTCTAGCTGTTCCTCCGTCTCCGCCACCAATAACCAGAACTCTCTTTGGATTTGGATGAGTGAAAAGTGGAATATGGGTAATCATATCATGATAAGCAAATTCATCTCGTTCGCTTAGCATGACGAGACCATCATTTAAGAGCATCTTCCCATGACCAATAGTGTCGACAATATCTACCGACTGGAATTCACTTTGATCGCTATAGAGTATATTTTTTACGCGAAAGCTTTTTCCTGTTTCATTAGCTACTTTTTCTTCAATCCATAAATCACTTTTCATGATGATCCTCTTATATTTTAAATGCTTTTAGAGTTGTCTTTTCTTTGTTAAAGAAGTGAGAGAAGCACATGTAGTATCCCAGTTCTAGTTTAAGATTAACATCTCTTTTAAGTTGAAAGTTACCGATATCATTTCTTGGGGTCAGTTGGCACTCACTTGTTCTAAACGTTATATGGTCGAATGATCCTGGTTTAAAAACTTCAAGTACAGTGTTCTTATAGTCTGTTAAGTCAATATTACTTTCAAAGCTTACATAGGAACTATTTTCTTGCGGTGTTATATGTATGGTAAAGTATTTGTCATCTTTAATAGCATTTAGTGAATAACCATATGGATCAAATACAAAATCATCAATTTGAAAGTCAGGTATAATTTGATCTAAACAAAGAAATTCTCTGATTCTTGTTTTAGATAAACTTGGGTCTGTGAGTATTGAGCTTATTTCCGGGGAGAGATCATAGAGTAATAGTTCATCTGTTTTATCGCTCTCTATGAGTTCAATTTTACTCTTAGTGGAAAAAATAAAATTATGATGATCATCCATATTTCCTAAACGATATGAATCACCATCAAGACTGTTCTTTATTATTTCAATATCATCATAAAATGATGTTGGTTGAAGGTGAGAGAAGTATTCATTTTTTCTTTGAAAGATAAGTGAGCCTATGGATTCTTTTCCAAAGTGTTTAATAAGAAAGTCTATGGCATTCACAAGTGATGTTTGGCCGCAAGTAATGAGTAAAATCCTATCGTGCCAAACGAAAAGACTGGATTCTGATAGCAAGAAAGCTTTCATATGTTCATTCTTTACAGACGACAGTACGGTTGCTTTTGCTTGTTTTACAAGATCACGCCAAAACTTATCCTCTATATTTAGGAGTGATTGCTCACTTTGGATGACGGCTTCGAATTTCTTTTCCGAACCTTCAAAAATCACTTTAATCTCCATTTTAATTATCAGGATAAAATAATGAAAAGTTAGGATAATGTCTATAGTAAATAATGTCTCGAATAAACTAAGTTGTTGTATTTATAGACCTGCCATTGTTTTTTGGCATTTTGCTAATCTTTTGGTCTTAGATGCCGATATGTTTTATCACAAGAGCAATGAATTTTAGGAGTTACTATATGCTTGCTAGTTTTTCAGAATTTAAATTTTTTCAATCATTCAGAATTCCAGTTGAAGAGGCTGATGATCTAAGATTTCTAGTTGAAAAAGAAGATAAACTTGGTAATTTTAATTACATTGATGACGCTCAGCTTGTAGATATCTCGGTAACCGGACTAGGGTTTGCTACAGAAGAAAGAATTTCGGTGGGAACTGAGCTTTCAATATCAATGCAATTTAAAAAGATTCATTTAGATCTAACCGGAAGAGTTGTTAGAGCCTTTTCAAATTCTATTGATGACGAAAAAATTATCTATGGTGTAGAGGTTGATGTTGAAGATAAGATTCATAAATTTCTTGAATCTTATATTCTTAGTTTTTCGACAGACCGATTAAAAGACTGTCTGATTGTTTCTGCTCTTAAAGAGAGATATACTAAGGCCAGTGATGGCTTTGAAATGTTCTCATTACTTCTTTCATTATTTAAAGATATAACTCACTTTGGTGATAAAGAAGGATTTCTCGATAACATGCTTGAGGAAGTTGTAAGAATTTTAAATGCTCAACGATCAAGTATCTTTCTCATTAATCCAGAAACAAATGAACTCGAAGCGGTTACAGCACTTGGTGTTGATAAGACGACATTAAAGTTCGATTACCGTTTAGGAATTGCTGGATCTGTTTTTACGACTGGTGTCGCTCTTAATATTGATACACAGAGTGATCAGTCTCGTTTTAATAATGAATTTGATTCCAAACTTCAATTTTCGACCAAGTCGATCATTTGTCATCCTATCCATAATAGGGAAGATAAGATTATAGGTGTTATTGAAGTTATTAATAAAAGAAATCAGGATCGTTTTACAATTGAAGATGAAAAGACAATGAAAGTCTTAGCTTTAGTATTCTCTTCTGTTTTTCATAACTATAATCCTATTTCAGATAAGTCACAAATTAGAAGATTCTCGACACCTTTTGATCGTAAGTTTGCACTAGTCGGTCGCCATCCGCATATGGGATCTTTAAGAAACTCAATTATGAAATTGAAAGATTTAAATAATCCAGTTCATATCTTTGGTGAGCCAGGTGTTGGAAAGAGCTTGTATGCAAAGATTCTTCATAATGAAGGAAAACGAGGTCTTAATAATTTTCAAATTGTTGATTGTGAATCAAAAGATTTTGATAAATTAGAGGCAACACTATTTGGACCAGATGAAGAAACTTGTGCATTCACAAGTATTAATAATGGAACAGTTATCCTACATGAAGTCCATAATTTATCATTTGAGTGGCAAGAAAGACTATTAAAGGTTCTACAAAATAATGGACTGGATGGTAGTAAAGTAAGTATTGATTCACGTATTTTATCGACAAGTTCAAAGGATCTTGGAGAGGCCGTTATTAATGGTGAATTCAATAAGGAGCTTTATGAATATCTATCGCGAGCATTTGTTTATATCGAGCCATTAAGAAGAAGAATGGATGACTTAGAAATGCTTGTTGATTACTTCTTAAAGTTAGAATGTAAAAAGCAAGGACTATTACTTAAGAGTTTTTCTCCAAAGGCAATGGAGAAGATGAAAGAGCATGATTGGCCGTCAAATGTAAAAGAATTAAAGAAGTGTGTTGAACGTGCAGTTCTTTATAACCCGAAGTCACATATTCTAACTGAAGTTGTTTTTGAAAATGAATCGATTCCTCTAACAGATGCTGTTAGTAAGCAAAGAATGTTTGGAGCGATACCATATGTATCAGACTTTTCGATTCCACTTAAAGATAGATTAGCACTCGTTGAAAGAGAGATGATCTTAGCTGAAATAAAGAGAAATAATGGTAATAAATCTAAGGCTGCTAAAGAGATGGGGATTTCAAGAGAAGCCCTTAGAAAGAAGCTTTTAACTTCAGATAAAATCTTAACAGCACTGGATGTTCCACTTGAAGAAAATGAAGATATGGCAGCTTAATAAAAAGTATAAATTGTTAAAAGAAATAAGCCCTCGATGTAGAGGGCTTTTTTTATATTTGAAAAATAAGTTAGAGAGTTCTTATCTCGATTCCATCGTAGTAGTGAGTCAGGATATCCCTGTAATTTGATCCATACTTTTTAGACATAACATAAGCACCCCATTGTGACATACCAACATGATGTCCCCAACCAAATCCTCTAAACTTCAATGTATTCTCATTAATCGAATCATCTAAGAAGAAGTGATAGGAATTAAAGTTTGACCACCCAAGATTACTTCTAAGCTTATGGAAGTCAATTACTACAGTTTTTCCATTTTGTGTAAACTTAAGTTCTTTAATTGAACCACCAAATAGTTCTTGTCTTGATTTTACTGAAAGCTGGTATGGTCGGCCAGTGTTAAAAGATCGAAAAGAACTATTCTTCGCTTTTAGTTTTGTTAATAGATCTTTTCTTGACCACTCTTTATTCCACTCTATGATCCAGTGAATTCTCTGCGCTACCATATCTCGTAGTTCTTGGTTTACAAAAATCTCAGGACTACCTTTACAATAGGGTACATTATTTTGTTTAAAGATATTCTTTCCACTATCTGTCTCACCACCTGAGTAAGCGTGGAAGAAAGCAATAATAACTTTTCCATTATAAGTCATTATCTCGTTCTCTGTTTGCTCTACGGCAAGGTCTGTCGAAGGGAAACGATGTGATTCTCCTGAGTAAACTTGGTATCTAGCAGTATCATCTACATCATAGCTTCTTGTTTGAGGTGCTGATAATTTATGGAAAACTGCATAGCTTCTTGCTGCGACTGCTTGTGCCTTAAGTGATTCGAGTGGCCAAGAGTGACTACTTTCACTAGGGACTACACCTTTAATATAAGTCATAAGAGGGATATGGTTAACGATTTGAGCTCTGCCGTTAGTTGCTGTAACGTATAGTTTTCCAGTGTAAGTATGAGACTTTGATTCATTTCCATATCTCAGAATCTTTGTTGGTTTTTTTAGCGTAAAAATCACTGGGAACTTATTATAGCGAATAGACTTACCATTTGTTGTCGCCACAAGTGTATTACCTTGCGCTTTAAAAATCAGTTTTGAGTAGTTTTGATTATTAACTTGAATCCCATTCGCTTCTTCTGCTATCAACTGAAATCGACTAGAGTCATCAGCTGGACCATGGCGCCAATCATTTCTTAGCGTATGTGGAAAAACCTTTACACGAATCTGCATACCTGTTAGGCCAAGGTGGTCAGGTAGTTCCATGAGAGTTTCGTTTGTATCAGGTGGAAATGAACTGGAATAAAATTGTGCAATAGCCGTATTTGAGTAAAGGGCAATAGTTAAGATTAGTAGTGTTTTTAAAGTAATAGTTTTCATAGAAATATTTGAGCAAATACTTTTGAAAACGTAAAGTTTAGCCCTCTAAAAATTTTAAGTAAAG
>CAWUIU010000037.1:0-14186 GCA_963922285.1 uncultured Oligoflexia bacterium
AACTTCTGTGAAGTTTGTAATCTTATTCATCCAGATGTTGAGAGATTTAAACATTGAATTCCTCTACTTGTTGCTGAATTGATTTGTCTTAGTTGTGCAGATAAAGATATGGTTCATGATAATTTTAGTGTAACTGCTCAGTCTCAATTTGCAAAAGAAAAAAGATATCGCAGGGAGTACGGAGCAACTCTTAATCCTGAAGAGAATAGAGACAATAATCGTCCTCGAAATAATAACAATAAGAGGCCAAGAAAACCGCAACAAGGTCTTAATGACAAATTCCAAAAGAGTCGTAACTTTAGTAAGGACGACAATGAAAATAATGACAATCGAGGAAATAGAGGGCCACGAGGAAACAATCGAGGCAATAATCGAAATGATAATCGCGGAAATAACGGAAATAAAGAAAAGAATTTTAACCGGTAAATAACAAAGGCCCTCAAACGAGGGCCTTTTTTATATCAAAGCTTTTACTACCTTACTGCTCATCTTCCCAACAAAGAATTTCTTCAAGAGAACCAAAAGGAATCAAATTACCATTGGCTCGATAAAAAGCCTGAATATGCATTCTTTCCATTTCTCTTTTTTGAATACGAAGATAGAGATTGACTTCCACATCACTTTCAATTTCCATATTTGTAAGGGAATTTCCTCCATGATGACCAAAATCAAGATATTCATTTATCGTAGAATCCCAAAGCTCTACTTTTGTCTTATAAGAACTGCTGTAACCATGAATACGGGAGAAGGCCATTTCCGCACCATCCTCTCCATCAAAGAAGTAGAACATTGTTGGTCTTTGACCATCAATATTTGTCTCACAACGATACTTACTAATTTTTGGAATTCCATGATACTTGCTCTCAACTCCATCGACCGAATAAAGATTTCCGACAAACTTCCTTATTCTCTCTGAAGTAACTTCTCTCCCCCCCATACCAACATAATCGAGAGCTTTATAGCGATCCATGAAGTAATGAATCTCATGAGAAACTAAGAAAGCTTTATTCAACCAAGAGAGTTCATTCCATCTTTGTAAATGAATGTAGAGACGATTCTCAATATCATTGAAAAACGCAATTTGCTCTAAGCGACAGTTATCATCAATCTCATAGTGACCAAAGTCATCTGACAGCTCTAACGAGTTCACATAAGAAATTTGCGTCCGTCCATTCATAAATGAGTTATAGAAGCTCTCACCATTTAAAAATTTGGTGACAACGGTTTTGTTAAGATGATTAATATATGGTCCTGAAGAAATTCTTCCAGGTGCCCAAAAGTGATGACCAAGTTTTTCTGAAATTAATCTTGCTGTTCCAGGGAGACTACTTGGCTCCTCTACTAATTCCAATCCTCTTAGACTTGCCTCGTACTTATCCAAAACTTCAAGTTGATTGCCACAGCGAACACCAACTCCACCTCCTCCATCACTTGTTCCACGAAAAGCAAATGTTGAGGTTAAACTTATTAGTAAAGCTATGAAAAGTTTCATGAATCACTCCTTATCTATATTCTATGATTAATAGTGCTTCTAGTATCTGCTCAACACGTCATTTCCTAAAGGATAAACTTGTCTAAAAGTATCGCCAACTATATACTTTTAGTATATGAAAGATATTTTTAAAATTAATAACTATCGAGAAATTATCTCTATGAAAATCAAAGAGATGCCTAATGGTGGACGCGGACAAATGAGTGAAATATCTCGTTATATTGGAGTCCATACGACCTATATTAGTCAGGTATTAAAAGAAGTCAAAGAGCTCTCTCTTGATCAAATGACTCTTGTCTGTGATTATTTTTCATTCAATGAATTAGAAACTGACTATGCTCTTACCCTTTTAAACTTCAATCGAGCCGGCCATTTTAAAACAAAGAAAATCTTTGAAAAGAAACTACAAGCTCTAAGAAAAGATGCCTTAAAAATAAAGAAGCATATTAGAACTGATAAAGAATTAAATGATAGTGAAAAAGCCATTTTCTATTCTTCTTGGCAATATACCAGCATTAGACAAATCACTGCCCTTCCAAATATAAATACTGCAAAAGATATTGCACAGTATTTAAGTCTTCCCATTGCTGAGGTTATCGAAAAAATTACATTTCTTATAAAGGTTGGACTGCTTGAAGAAAAGAGAGGAAAACTTTCAACAGGTATAAGTAGCACCCATCTTGATGCGAACTCTCCTCTTGTAAATACTCATCATAAGAATTGGAGAATTAAAGCGATCGAATCATTTGATCAGCCAAGAGAAAATGATCTTCACTACTCTTCACCAATGACCCTATCAGAGGAAGATGCAAATGAAATTCGAAAGATTCTTTTAAAAAGTGTCACGAATGTAAAGGGTATTGTTGACCCCTCTCCTAGTGAAAAACACTATTGTATTAATATAGACTGGTTTGAGCTCTAAATCATTTCAGATCTGAACTTTTCTAGAGAAATATCTATACATTTCGTACAATAAAAAAAGCCCCTGGTATACAGAGGCTCGTTTATTGTACTTAGAGTTAGTAGTCTGCTTAGTTAGTCTTTTGATTATTCTAATTAGACTCTAATTCGGAAAGGACGAGGGAAATCTCGTCCTTTTTTCATAAATAATTAAGAAATTACTTTTTTGTGTAGTAGTAAACTGGAGTCTTCCCTTTCTTTTCACAAGTCTTAAAGTTATTCTTAGTCTTAGGATTGTGAATTGTTAGTTTATTTCCAGAGAAGCTATAGTCAAAAACAACTTCATCATTTTCAACACCAAATGCCTTCTTTCTAATTACGTCAGTCCAAGTTGCATTGTTACAGTTAACAGTATCTATTCTCATATAACCTTGGTACTGAGTTGAATCGATGATAGTAAACTTCCCAACATTTCTTTGCTGGCAGTTAAGCTTAAATGGCGCCCATGATCCACTCTTTGCATTCACACTCATGGTCATCGTGTCACCAGCAACATCAAGTAAAACATTGTATTGTATGAATTTACCACCAAGCTTAAGTGGAGTTCCATCATTACACTTGATTGAATCTAATACATAATTACCATTAGGAATGTTTGCAAAAACACTCAGTGATACAATTAAAGCTAAAATAGTTTTCATAAAATCTCCTATTAAAAATTTATAATTTTATATTCCAATGTTGTTTTTATATCTAAACCGTTTTCAATAATATTTGAAGCATGCTTACGATAGACTTCATCAGTTAAATTTTCGATATTTGTATAGATGGCAAGTCCTTTTAAAAGGCCTTTGTTAAATTTCTTACTCGCAAAAATACTATGGATAAAGTACCCAGGAGTTTCTTCAGTTCTCTCTTCAACAATTTCAGGATTTACTCGACTCTGAAGAAGAGCTTTTAACCCCTGATAACCAATCGTTACTCCTGCTTTTTCAAAATTATAACTTAATCGAAAAGTATAAGTATCTGCTGGAAGATCTGGTAAATAATAACCTTCAACAACTCTCTTCCCCCTAATCTCTGAATAATTTGCCAGAAGTTTTAATCCCTCATAATCGTACTCTAAAGTAAGCTCACTTCCATTGAGTTTAGCAAGAGGAGTATTTACATAACGAGTTGTTCCCGCTCCTTCCTCAAAGAAGAACTTATCCTTCTTTTCAAAGTAGATATAGTTTTGTGCATTCGTTTCATAAATTGAATATGAAAGAGATAACAAATCGTATGAACTAAAAAGTGAATTTTGAACAACCGCACCTAGCTCAACCGTATCACTTGTCTCAACCTCTAAATCATAATTAGGAACAAAGTAATTATCCTTAATGACATAATCATCACCTCGGTGATGAAGTCCATCAGCAAAGACCTGTTGAACTTTAGGTGCATTCATTCCTTCAGAGTAAGTTGCAAAAGTCTTTACTTTATTATTCAGATTAAACTCTGCACCAATCTTTTTCAAAAGAACTGACTTCTTCTTATCTTCGTGAACTGGATTGTATGAATCAAGGGCATACTCCTGACCTTTTAACCCAAAGTTTAAAGTAAACGGCTTAAATTCAAGTGAATTATCTATAAAAATAGTATTAATCTGACTCGTACCACTTGGATAAGTTGCTAGAGTCAAGGAGTCACGATCCCCAGTTAACTTATCATGGTTAACCTCAAGACCATAACGTGTTTTGAAATTATTTAGTTTTTGATCATTGTAAAGGCGAAGCCCACTCGTTCTAATAACCCGATTTTCTTTTTGTCCGTCACCAAAGCGTTCTTTTTTCAGACTTTGAGTTGTGAATGATGGATTAAAGTAGAGATTTAAATGCCTGTGGCGATCAATATGTTTTAAGGTTGGTGAAATTGTATAACGAATAACTTCATTGGTTCCATTTAGCTCTAGCTCCTCTAGTGGAGGGTCGAGAGTCGGATTCATTGGTACACTATCATTTCGGTTAAAGTAACTTAGACTCATATCCAATTGAGTTCTTGAAGTAATTCGATCTCCTAATTTAAAGAGAAAAGAGCGATCTTTAAATGAAGAATTATTTAAGATTGAACCATCTGCAAGCTTAGAGTCATCGGCTAATCTTTGAGTGGCAGAAATAAGATAATGACTTTTTTCTTTCTTATCATTTGTAAATGCTTTTAAACTAACGACTTTCTCATTATTCGCTGCTTGATAACCAGTTCTTAATAAAGAGCCATGACCAGACTTATTTCCAAGATAGTCACGAGCATCCTTTGTTGTTAAGAAGATCCCTCCTCCTAAACTACCAGCACTGGAAAAGTTAGAGCTCGACTTATAAATCTTAACTGCTTTTAGATCTTCAGGATCAACTGCAGTCATAGAACTATGATCTGTGGAAAAGTTTAATCTCGCACCATCCAGATAGAGATAACTCTTAGCAGCCTTAAGACCTCTAACTTGAATTGCCTCTCCTGATGATCTCGGTCCACCAGTCGTCGTAGCACCAGTGGTATTTTTAAGGACATCATCCATACTTCCAGCAACAGATTGATCAAGTTCTTCAGTTGTAATGAAATCACTTGCATCCTCTGTTAGATTAGAGTTTACCTCAACGGCTTCATCGATAATCGTGATTTTTTCTAAATCAAATGTTGTAACCTGGGCGCGTAACGCCATGCAGAACACGCCAAGAAAAAGAACTCTATTTATCATAATTATTTTTTAACACAGTGAATTTAAAATGTGTCATGAAAAGGTAGAGAGTAAGAATTTTCTACAAAAGTTCAAAAGACATTGGAACTCTAAACTGGAGCCTTTTTGTCAGAAACTCTTCTTTTAATACATTTGGCATTTGCGGAATATCTTCGAGCTCCGTAATTGAGTCAAGTGCCGACTTATAGAGAATATCGTGTTCTGACTTTTTAACTAATTCAACCTTAGAAAGAACATTTGGCCATGAAAGTTCAACAAGCACCTGGACTTCACCTTGCTGTCTAAGCTTTTTTGCAATACGAGGATATTTCTTATTATCTATTATAACCTGACGCACTTCCTTTAGATAAGCTGCTAATTTAGAATTTTGCCCGGTAATTATATTATTCGCCTTAAAGGCTCTCTCTGCTTTTATTTCTTTTATTGGAGAAGTCTTTTTATGCAGAACCTGCTTCTTTTTAGAAGCGACTTTCTTAGTTTTTACAATTCTTTTCTTAACAACTTTTTTAACAGGCTTTTGATTGATAACAAGCTTAACATTCGTACGATGAGAAACATTCTTAGAAAAGTTGATTCTATTCTGCGTGTTCTTTACAGCACCGGTATAAAAAAGTGCTAAATGGACAATCATCGATCCAATCAAACATCTTGTAAATATCTGCTTCTTCTTTGCTTCCATCATACTATTTTAAGTTGTTTTACGACCTAATAGTATAGGAAAAAATAGTCTTACGAAAGAGGTGGTGTAATTACTTCGTCCTCGATTTCATCATGTCCTTTGTTAAGAGGTACGAATACTTTACAGGCGTGATAATCACTTTGAGATCCCTGAACTTTCACACATCGTAAGTTTGATCCGTTCTTACTCTCATACTTAACTCCATTATTAACGAGATACTTTTCCTCGACTAAGTCCATAGAATTATAGAGTTTATTGGCAAGAGAATTTCCCCCCCCCTCCATACTTATTATCAACGATCCATCTTTAATCTTTGCCTGAGCCCCCGATTTGTAAGTTGGCTTTGTCAGATAATTGGAAATCGTCCCCTTACCAAAGTCATGATCCTTTTCAAAGTTTTGTAATCGCCCTTCGCCAAGGTCTTTCATATAGAAGTGACAATGAAACCTTCTTTCTGGTTCACGTACACAGAACATATGTCGATCGTATTTGAATCTCAATCCATAAACGAGCTGAGCATCATGCACTTTTGACTTTAGTCGCATAAATAGAGTTCTTGCGACAGATTGATCCGTAATACTAAATTCATTACTCTTTAGTTTGACTCCTAAACTGATTTCGTTGGCATAGGTACTTGAACAAATTAATATCAAAAGAACAAAAGCTTTCTCCATGGATCTCCTCCTTGCACAGGAATCATCCCTTGAATAAAGTTGATTTGAAAGCTTTCTACAGAAATTTGACAATGAATTGACTGCGCACTAACTAAAATAATTAAGAACAAATTAGATAAAAGCGCAAATGGTCTCCGGATCAACAGGATGTTGTGTATGCACGTGAGGGCAGGGGCCGAGAGCATGTCACATACAACTTAGACTATACACGCTCTTCATTAAAAAAGACGTAAAAAAGGAGAGGCTTCCCTCTCCTTTGTACATCAACTATTTTATATAGTGTAACTTATTTAGCAGCTCTAACTTTAGCTCGTGCCCTACACTGGTACTCGTCCCAGTAAGAATCATAAGATTCAGAAATTGAGAATCCTCTAAAGTCACAAGTACTTGGGTTGTTAGCAAGTCTCTCACACTTATCAAGTGCATCACTAATTAGAGCTTCTTCAGTATAGATAGTTAAATCAGATGAGTAACAACCAGTTGAAAAGAATGCATCCTTTTCGTAATAAACTGTAAATGAGTAAAATGTTTGATAGTTAGCAGCTTCTTCAATTGCAGCAACTACTAACCAAAGGATAAGTGCAGCACCAACTGTGTAAAGAAGCGTCTCAGCAAATTGAGTTCCAGTATAGTTTGAACTCTCTCCTCTAAAAGTATCTTCTAAGAAACTTGGATTAGAAAGTAGTTTTTCTAGATCTTTCTTAGATGAGTTTTGAATAAGTTCTTTATAAGACTCTCTTTTTAGCTCAGAAGGAATCTTAGCGATTAGTGCATCAAAAGTAGACTTGATTTCTTCTTTTGAAGCATTCTTCGTCGCTGCAGTGATTTCTGTCTTCATGTCAGCAAGTACTTTAGCCTTAAAGTCAGCAGAGTCTGCATTTTCGTGAGATGTAAGCATGAATTCATACTTCTTAAGAGTTTCTGTAAGTTTTGCATTATAAACACTTGCATTTCCGGCAAATGCATTGAATGTCATTAATAATAAGACAACAGAAGTTGATAAAAACTTTAACATATCGGCCCCCCCGAGTTCATTGGTTAAATAGTTCAGGAGTTTTTAAAGTTAGATACCAAATTAAGCAAGTTTTATTGCATCAGAATGAAATATTTATATCCCTCTTTGGCTCATGATTGCAGTTAAGTTTCTATGATATTTAGGAAAGTAGTCGATAATGAGTTCACCAAGGTCAAAACCTATTGTTGAATCAAGACTTAGAGACTTTCGCATATCAAAGAGTTTACGTGAAAAATAAAGAGGATCTTCACCTTTCGACAATTTATTAACTTCCTCATCTAATTCATAAAGAAGGGAAAGTACGAAGTCAGTTCCTAGACCTTGCGGACCATCTAATTTGTCTTCATAATAAGTTTCACTTGTCGCATCTCTCTTTTGCAACATTGCTCCATAATTACCGAGTTTATGGGCGAGAAATGGGCTATCAGCAATCTTAGACGAGAAATAATCGGCAATACCTTCGAGTAGAGTATTATTAACAACTGGTGGTAAATAATCAGACATCATTAAGTGAGCATATTCGTGATAAATGATTTCAGGAATAAAAGCAGCATCATAGTAATATTTTTGCAAAATTAACAAAGTGCTAATCTCTGGAACAAGCCATCTAATAGCAGCATCTCGAACATAATTTGATAAAATATCCTCAGCGCTAGACTGCAATGCAGCTTCGGTGTCCTCTGCAAGTAATGCTTCAGCTGCAGTAAAAATAAGAACATCATTATTCACTGAAGTATTCTTAGGTATTGCACCTCTGATTGTTTGTTTAAACTTCTTCTTTGCCTCTTTACTTAGGGCGATTTTCTTTGCGGGTCTAAACCATATCTCATTATCCCATGAATCAATACCAAAATCAGGTTCACCTGTTCCACCATCTGTTGTTGTTGCATTATTAAAGACTGGGTCAACACGTGGATTATTAAAGTGGAACGTTTTATTAAACTTATTTTGAATTTCAAGACGTATAACAACGCTCTTTTTTAACTGCTCTTGCCCTAGTTTCGTGAAAAATTCACGACCTTTTTCAAGATGATAATAAACATTAGCCGCTTTCCTTGCAAGAATAGAATCATCCATTTTAATAGGCTCATCAGAAGTCCCTTGAACTATTTTGAAGAAAACACCATCAAAATGTGTATTTGACTTTAAGTTTTTTAAAGTTTTTGAAACGACAGTAAGTTTTTCTTTATCATTTCTTTCCAAAATATCTTTTTCAACTTCAAATATCTGAGCAAGTGTTAGAGATGAAAAAATTAATGATAGAGCTAATAATATTTTTTTCATTACAAATTCCCCTCACAGTTTCCATATAACAGATCGTGTCCATAAGACGGTTTCTTATCGAGGCCACCATTGATAAGGCCATTTACCATCGACACTGCTAAGCTGTAAATAAACCCAGTAGTCGGACCTCCAACGAGAGATGCTAAAACTGTAAATTTTTGTGCTTCACCAATGACTTTAGAAAAAAGCCCACGCTTCTTTATTTCTTTTTCTAAGCTAGATAGGAAAGCAAGGTCAACATCATCAATTTTCCCAAGTTCATAAGCAAGAGCAATTAAATGACGATGAGTGAATGACACACCAGCAAATATATCTTTCTTTAACAGCTTACCTTTTTCTCTTTTATAGAGCTTTATAGCCGTTCTTAGTTTTTCTGTCTGCGAGAGTCTAACAGAATCAACAACATCATCATTTCTATCTGTAAAAACAATTTGTGATCTTCTCGCTTTTGTTCTCGTTTCCATTGAGTCTATTAATTCCAACATTTTCTTATATTGGAATTCGCTAAACCTCGTATAAAGATCGGTTCGATAGCTTCTATCATCACTCAATCTTCTCTTTATATGAAACTCTTGTACTTGATTGTTAAATGAATAACCACTACGTTGCAATTGAGACCTTTTGCGATAGTAGTCATTTAAACTCATCTCAGAGCCGTAATCTCTTTGCTGATGCCTAATCATTTCTAATTCATAAAATTGAGCAGCATTAATAAACTTCTTCTTTCTAGCAAAGTGATTTAAATATTGCAGAATAAACGTAGGGTCTTCCTCACTTTCAATTTCACTCACAGTACGATCTAAAAACTGAAATGAACGCGACAAACAAAAACGCTCAGAATCCGCACCTCTAACAAGTCTTTCGTAAAGTTCTTGAATTCTTTTTTTACCAGAGCGTATTCGGAAATTGTGTTCGGGTAATCTTTTATCAACCTTATTGTAAGATTTTGCATATCCCATTAGCAAATCTGTTTCAACTTCATCTAATATTGATTTCTTGTGAGCCAGAATAAGCGTTGGTATAATTAACTCTCTTTCTTTTTCACCAAGCTTCATAATAAGCTTACTTTCACACGAAAGATTCTTAAGACTAAATATATTCTGTAGTTCTTCATCAGAATAATTCGCCTCGACCCTTTTAAGAAGCTTGCTAAGCTGCTTCTCTTTAAATAAGGACTCTTGCCATACAGCTTGATTAGCAAAAGTTGCAAAACTAGTAAAAACGATAAGTGATAAATATAAACCTTTCATGTGTGAATAATATCAAAATCTCATTCACTTCATGCCCAACTGGAATTGTTTCCAGAGGATGTCAAAAATTTAGACACTTATTTATACTTACTCAAAATATTTGCGCTCTAAAATTAATAATTACTATATCATGAACATGTAGACTACTGAATTCCTGTTGTTTCATTAGACAATGTTAACATATGTTAATACTTGAGAGGGAGAAGCTAAATGACTAATAAATACTGTCAGATTCCTATTAAAATTATAAAGTTATATGGGAGGACCTTTCCCTTTGCTATATTTTTAAAAGTTGCTGATAAGGCAATAAAACTAAGTAATAAAGATGAAAAAATTGTTTCAATTATTGAAAAATATGAAGAGCGAGGAGTAACTGAAATTTTTGTTATTAAAGATGATTTCGAAAAATTTATTCAAGAACTAAAAACAAAAACAGCTCTAAAGCTGTTTGATCCAGAGACAATTATTCCTGAAAAGGTAGACTTAATTAATGATACTTACCGGGTAGCAGCAGAATCTTTCAAAAAGCTGGGAGTAAAAAAAGAAACCCTAATACTAGCTAAAGCAGTTAATGAATCTGCAATGACCACACTTGAAAAATCTCCAAATATTTTCCATTTTTTTGAAGAGTTCAAAGATCGTTGCTCAAAAGAACTCATGCAAATCATGTTAACAAATTATGTTATGTGCGGAATGATAGATACTTTTGACTGGGCATCGGAAAATCTTAAAGAGAAATTAACGATGGGATCACTTTTGTGTGATGTCTTGTTAGACGAATCTGACTTTGAAGAAATCAGGAACTGCAATAAAGAATATTCAACCCTTTCTATAAAGTCGAAAAATCATCCATCAGATACTGTCAAACTTCTCGCAAAAGAATCAGAACTTATTTCACGAGAAAGTTTAGAAGTCATAAAATATCATCATGAAACACCAAGAGGTGATGGCTTTCCTAATGAAGTCCCAGGAAAGAATGTATCATTATTCCCTGCAATTCGTATTGTGGCAGATAAATTTGTAGAAATATTAATAGAAGAAAAGTTTAACTATCAAAAGAAAAAGGATATCCTTGTTGAACTTGAAGAAGAATTTTGTATAGCAAACTTTAGAAAAGCATTCTACAGTCTACGGCAAATGCTTGGAACATTTTAATTAAAAATGATCCAAACGAGCAGAGGCCAAACAAGGATACTTAACATTTTTCTGTTAAGTTTTGTTACTATCCATTCTCTATTAATTCTTTGAACTTTAGCTGAGTAAGATATATTCTAATAACTAGAGAATCCACTTAAACATATACTTAAAGTTATTTTCAACTGGCCCCAATGGAGCAGGTATTCCATATTTTCTGTCCCACCATTGATACTCAACACCAATAAAGTACCTTCCGTCAACATTCCAGTTTACACCAATATCATAAAGAAGCTGTTGTCCAGTATGTGCGAAGGGCGGTGTATATTCAGCGCCATCACCTTCTACACCATGAATAAGATCAATATAAGCTGCATATTGAAAGCTTACTTTTGGGCCAAACTTAATCGGAAACATATAAGCCAACGTTGTTTGAAAAGTTGTCCCTTCTTTATCAGGATTATCTTTAATATAGAAGTTTGTTTGAAAGAAGGCTGCATATGGAAAATTAAGATCGAAGCCAATACCATGTAACCTTGCCCTTGAAACTCCTACTGAGGAACGTCCAAATTCAAATGTATTTGAAAATAATACATCTTTAATGAACCTGTCTTTATTATGAAATTTAAAAATTTTACCTAGACTTATTCGGGGAGAAAATTCCCCATAATACTCAGATGTATTAGTGTTATCTGTACTTTGCAGTGAATCCGTCAACTCAAACCACATAAAGATATCTCCATATTTAAGGCCTGCCACATGCTCAAAAGTAACTTCTGTTCTGTCATTCTCTCCTAATTCAAAGTCATTACCTCTTAGTATCGACATTGACATCTGGCTCCACTCAGCAGCCATTAGCAACTGAGTTAAAAATGTAACAGCTGCAATAAAAATGATGCGCATATCTCCCCCTTATTTTCTTGTATATAGTGATAAAAGCTTTTTGGAATAAATTTAATAGAAATAATAATATTGAAAGTTAACTAAAGTAAAGATATTGTTATCCAGATAGACGATCTGTCAGAGTTTTAAATGCATAATATAGAGGGTAAAAATCTATTTTTTTTTACAAACAATTGCCAGCTATAGGCAATACAACTGTGAATAATAAGTTAAAAGGCTACAATATCAATAAATTATCATATTCTATTTTTCGATGAAGAAAAATTTAATGGCTGTCTAACATCAACAACACCACCACCTTTTGGTCTTGGAAACTGAATAAGTTTTAGAACAGAGCTTAAGCAATTGACAGTCCCCTTCGTAAATTTTTTACCTTTGATTTTAACAGCACTTACCTTTCCAGTACCACTGATTCTAAAATTAAGGTCAACTGTTCCCTGTGACTTATCATTACCATCAAGTTCTGCTTGATAACAATGTCTAAACTGTGGAAGATATTCTCTTAATATTTTTCTTAAAAGCTCTGGGTCCATCGATCCTAATACAACTGTTTTACGAGAAGTATTGGCCATGTCGATGCCTCTTTTTGTAGATGAACCTCTAATTCCTTTAGATTTAGCATAGTTACCTGACAAACTATTGCCTTCTCCCAAATTAGAAAGTGTTCTTAATCCGCTACTCTCTGACAATTGACCACTACCAACAACAGAACTAGAATTATTTAAGGAAGCAACACTTCTACTTTTAACATTAGTAACTTTAGTTTGTGCGATAACCCCTTTAAGAGACTTCCTTAGCTTCAGTTTAAATTTAGGTTTTACCTTAACAACTTTCTTAAGAGCTTTTTTAACAGGTTTCACTTTAGGTTTTGTCTTCGCAATCTTTTTAGGAGCACTCTTCTTCTTAGGCTTTATAGCTTTTTTCTTCACTGGCTTTGGATCATTCTTGGCAACAGCTTTTTGGATTACCTTATCAGACTTATCCATTTGTGTACCATGATCAACATTTTTATTAGCGACAGACTCAGAGGATTTCTCCTGAACAACTTTTTTGGGAATTGCTTTCTTATAGATGACAAACTCTTTTTTCTTCACTGGCTTAGGAAGAGTCGTATCTACAAACAGTAGAAGGAATGCTATTCCAAGTACTGTACCAACGACTTTAACACTTTCCTTAAACAGTACTGGATCCTTCATAAAGAAGTTTGCTGACGTAACTTTTTCGTCAACTTCAACAAGATTTAAAACAATCTCATTAACACCTTTGTTAAAAGCAACTGCGATATTTTTATCTAACACACATTGGTTACCAGTAAGGTTCTCATTATTTTCAACCTTTCTCTTGCTTATGGAATGGCCACTTTCAATAGATATTTTTCCGGCTTGATTTCTAAGCTGAACATCTTCACCAAGGTAACTAAAAATACGATTTATTTCTTTATTTAGATAACGTGCAGATTTGATCTCAAGAACCTCGCAGTCAATAAGATTTCCAGCAGAGAAAATTGATACCTCTAAAGATAGTTTACTATTTCCAACTGTGATACTTTTTGCATCTTCTTTTTGATACTCATATGGATCCACATAATTTTTGCGACCTATATCTATATGTTGAATAGTATCAACATAAAATACTTCCTCATTCTCAAAGACAATATCACAATACTCATCGTCAATAAGGACGAGTCCTGTTTTTTCTGGTTGGGCAAGTATGATCTCCTCTTCCTTAATCCTTCTCACATTCTTGTCGAGGTCAAGCATTTCCTTAATCACACTTTCATTGACTCGAAACTGTACCCTTGAAAAAGAGACAACATCACCGTCATTTAAGTACGATTTATCAATCGACTCACCATTTACTTTTGTACCATTTTTACTTTCTAGATCAACAAGATGAAGTCCTTCTTCTTTGACAAGGATCATGGCATGCAAATAAGAAATTGAATCATCTTTAATGATGAGATCACATATTTCACTGCTACCAATAAGAATCTTATTCTTATTAATACTCAGATTACTAAATCGAGAGTCAAAACAGTCTAAATGAAATCCTTTTAAAGATTTTATGTGCACCTACTCTTCAGTCGAAGCGACTTTACGCGTGAGAGCATTCTCAATCTTAGGA